>CAYVBP010000001.1:0-43434 GCA_964449155.1 uncultured Rhodospirillaceae bacterium
GGTTCCCCATCAAGCCCCCGGCTCTGCCGGGGGTTATTGATTGTGTCCCCTTCGCATCGTTTCATCTGGAATTGGTATGCGATTGCTTCTTTTGTGAATCCCCTTTTCCAGTTTCAAGGGAAGTGGGCTACAGTGTAAAAGATCGGTCGTAGATCATTATTGGAAAACAAAGCGTTCTATTTTAGTGGGCGAAAGGATCAGGTGTCGATGTTTCGTTGGGCGGCGTTTCTTGGGCTGATCGGATTGGGAATCGCTACGGCCGTTATCGTTTGGAGCGGATGGACCGAGGTTCTTCAGGCCCTTGAAAAAGCCGGATGGGGAATTGTCGCCGTTGCCGGATTCCATATTGTGCCGCTGGTCGTTTCTTCCGTCGGCTGGCATGCGCTTCTTTCGGCCAAGCGCAAGGCTTCGGTTCTGTCCTTTGTTTATTATATGTGGATACGTGCCGCCGTAAACGATCTTATGCCCGTTGCAAGAATCGGCGGGGAAATAGCGGCGGTGCGACTGATGGTCGCGGACGGCATGCGCGAAAGCATTGCGATTGCGATAACAGTCGTTGAACTGACGTTGTCTGTTGTGGCCGTGTTTGTTTTTGTCGCGCTTGGCGCTCTTATGTTTGCGGTTCATGTCGCCGATGCGGACGTTTCGATGCAAATGGCGTGGGGGCTTCTTCTTTCCCTTCCTCTGATCGCCGGGCTTATCGCGGTGCAAAGGATCGGGTTTTTTGGGCTTCTTTATAAACTTTTTCGCGTGGCTTTTCGCGACAAGTGGGCGTCGTTGGCCGGAAGCGCAGCGCGGCTCGACCGCGCGGTAACTGCGGTCTATAAACGTAAAGGCCGCGCGATTGCCTGTACCGTATGGCAATTTATCGCATGGGTTTTGGGGGCAGGAGAAGTTTGGCTGGCGCTTGTTTTTCTTGGACATCCGCTGACAATTATGGAATGCGCGATGATCGAAGCGCTGATTCAAGGCTCCGTGACGGCCGCGTTTGCGATTCCGGGCGCGCTTGGCGTTCAGGAAGCAGGATTTTTGCTTTTTGCGGGCATGCTGGGCGTTCCGCACGAGACAGGCGCGGCCTTGGCCGTTATTAGAAGGTGCCGCGATCTTATGTGTTCTGTGCCGGGCCTTATCGTGTGGCAGATTGAAGAGGGAAGGAGACTCCTTAAGCCATGACCGATCCCGAATTCGCACGGAAGCTTTTTACGCAGCGATGCGACTTTATCCTCGCGGCGTCCGAGCCCGCGCATTTCCCGTCGCCCAGCCTTCCGGAGGTCGCGTTTATTGGACGGTCGAACGTCGGCAAATCGTCGCTTGTCAACGCTCTTGTAGGGCGCAAAAACCTTGCGCGCGCATCAGGAACGCCCGGACGCACGCAACAAATCGTCTTTTTCGATCTTGGCGGAAAACTCATGCTCGTCGATCTGCCGGGATACGGACATGCCAATGCGCCGTACGAACAAAAGAAACGCTGGACGGGTCTTGTGCAGACGTATCTGCGCAAGCGCGAAACGTTAAAGTGCGTTTGCCTTCTTTTGGACGGCAGGCACGAGATCAAGGACAACGATCTCGAAATGATGGATTTTTTGGACGATGCCGCCGTTGTTTATAAACTGGTTTTGACAAAGACCGATGGCCTTCGAGAAGGAAGAACGGAAAATCCCATCGAAAAGGCGACGACCCTTGCGGCAAAGCATGCTGCGGCGTTAAGCGGGATTATTGCGACAAGTTCGGAAAAGAAGCAGGGAATTGATGAGTTGAGGGAATTTTTAGCGAAAATTATATTTCGGGAAATTTGATTTTTCCATCAACCGCCAATACGCCACAAGGAATCGGAAAACGAAGCGGCGGGGCGTACTGCGGCGATGTTTGTGTTTTCATGCTCACGGATAAGATCCATGGTATCTTGATCGCAGGTAATGAGAACTTGTCCCAGCGCCGTGACGGCGATCGATGCGACATCATCTTTTTTCTTGCAGTCCCGAAGCCATTCGGAAATGTCGCGGATGAATTTGTGCGCGGCCTCGCGCCGAAGCTCCGCTTCTTGACGGCGTGGAATGTCGATGGCGGCGACCACCTGTAATTCTATAAAATATCTGTGTTTATCTTCTGTCATAGCAAAAAACTTATAAAACAATCATTCCGTGGTCGTATCAGTCGATTATTAACAAATCATTAATGTTGCGAATTCTTAAGAATGATTTAGTCTTTTCAAGACCATGAAAGCCTTTAAATTTACGATTCCTACCCGGCAGAGCTTGGAAAACGCCGCTTTAAGGTATCTGGCGCGCTATGCGGCGTCGGAGGCCTCGTTGAGACGCGTTCTTAAAAACCGGTTGGCGCGTGCGGCGCTGAGGATTCCGGAATTCGCAGACGATGCGTCAACACGCGCGGCTTTGCATGCCGACATCGAGCGCATTGTTGACGGATACAAAAAATCCGGCGTCCTGAATGACAAATCATATGCCGAGACAAAGGTCGGCAGTTTACGCAGGCAAGGGCGTTCGCGTCGCGCAATCGCTCAGAAACTCGGGCGCGCAGGCATTGATAGGAAAATAATAGAATCGGCGCTGACGCGCGGCGCGGCTGAGGCTTCTTGTGAAGAAGCTGAATTGGCTGCCGCGACAATCTTGGCCAAACGGCGCAAGATGGGGCCTTTCCGTCACGGACCCGCGGACGAGAAACGCAGATTAAAGGAATATGCGACCTTCGCGCGTGCCGGGTTTTCGGCCAATATCGCGCGGAAAGTTTTAAAAGCTGATCCGCCGGAGGCGTGGGAATGAAGAAAAACAGATTTGCTTCGGCGTCGGCGATGTTGGCTCTTGCGACATTCGGATTTTTCGTCCTGTGTTTCGCAGTTCATCCCGCCAGCCCCTTGCATACCCATCTTTTGGCCGATCCGGACGACTATATGCGGCTAAACCAAGTCATCAGTTGGATGAAAGGACAGGGCTGGTACGATCTTTCGGTTCCGCGCATAGCGCCGGGCGGAAATGCCGTTATTCACTGGTCGCGCCTTATCGATTTGCCGATTGCGTTGATCGCTTGGCCTCTTGTTCCTGTATTCGGCATTTCCGATGCTGTTCTTATTTCGTCTTTTATTGCGCCGTTGCTGTGGTTTTCAATTTTGTTGACCTTGGTTTTTGCGCTTGCTTCGGAAATAGTCGGGCCGGCGCGCGCGGGGCTTGCTTGTGCGATGACATTGTTTGCGCCGCCTCTGACGTTTAATTTTTCGCCGGGGCGCGTCGATCATCATGGGGTTCAGGTTCTTATCGCCGGATTCGGGCTTTTATGCCTGATCCGCATTCTTCGCGGCAACAAGGGGGCTTTATTTGCGGCTTTGGCCGCCCTTGCTTTTGCCTGTGGTTTTTGGGTGCGTATTGAGGCGTTGCCATGGGCTATTCTTTTCATCGCATGCCTTGGCGCAGCGGCGGCATGGCAAAAAGACAACGTCGCGCGCGATGCCGCGATCTTCGGCGCTCTTTTTCCTTTGTTTACAGCCGCGCTCATTCCCGTCGCGCTGCCTCCTAGGGAATATACAAGTCTTGCGATATCGTGGTTCTCGCCCGCGCATGTCATTCTGGCGGCGTTGGCAGGAAGCGTTCTGGTCATAGGCTGGATCAAAGGAAAAGATATTTGCTGTCGAGCGGGGCGTCTGTCGATTTACGCCATTCTTGGGCTTGTATCTCTTGGAGCGTTTTTTGCGCTTGTTCCCTCCGCGCGACGTGGGCCGTTTGCCGACTATACGCTTTTTGATTCGACGCGCGCGCTTGACAATATTTCGGAAGCCCAGCCTTTAGCCAACGCTTTACAGTTTAACAGATATATGCCGCTGACCATTGTTTCGGCCCTTGTAAATTTTCTTTATGCGTTCGCGTTGCCGCTTCTTGCGTTGGGCGCAAGCCTGTATGCGGCATGGAAAACGGAAAAAGAACGACGGTTGATTTGGATTGCACAGGCTGTCTTTCTTGCATCTGCGATGGGGCTGGCCGTTTTTTGGCAGCTGCGCGTCAGCACGTATATGTGGTTTTTCTCAATCGTTCCATTGACATGGATGCTTTTCTTCGTCTGGGGACGACTTAGACAAAAGTTTCAAGGACGTGCGCTGTTTATGGCCGAGATCGGTGTTTTTCTCATTCTTGGGCCTTTGCCCATTGTAATCGTGCCCGCTCTAGCTCATCGAACGTCGTTGCGGGACGTTGTCTTATTCCCCGTGCCCAATAAGGTGCCAGAGTGTTCGCTGGAGGCTGTTCTGCCATTTCTCAACGATCCCGAACGTTTGGGCGCGACGACGTTGACGATCATGAACGACGCTAATTCTGGCCCCGAAATTTTGTTTAGAACGCGGCATAACGTTGTTTCTGGACATTACAACCTGCCAAGCAATCAAGACGCCTATACCTTTTTCAGCGCAACAACGGACGCGCCCTCGCTGGTGACGGCGAAAAAATGGGGGGCAGACGCTGTTTTAGTTTGCAAAAAAACCCCAAAAATCTATTTCGATGCCGATTATTACGCGCTGGGCCGCTTGAGGCTTATGCCTGGAAAGGACGGAATGCTGCATTTTTCCAACGCGGATGCGTCCCAACCCCTTATCGAGCGCTTGATCCGAGGGCAATATCCAAAGTGGCTTGAACCGGTTGAGCTTTTCGGAGCTTCCGACTATCTTCTATTCAAGATAAAATACCCTAAAAGGATATCCAATGACCCGTAAATACTTCGGCACTGACGGCATTCGCGGCTGCGCCAATACCGAACCCATGACCGCCGAAACGGCCTTGCGCGTTGCCATGGCGGCGGCGGGGCTTTTCAGGCGCGGCGATTGGCGCCATCGCGTCGTGATCGGAAAAGATACGCGGTTGTCTGGATATATGCTGGAACCTGCATTGACGGCAGGATTCATCGCCATGGGCATGGATGTCATTTTGCTGGGGCCGTTGCCGACCCCGGCGGTGTCCATTTTGACAAAAAGCCTTCGCGCCGACATGGGCGTTATGATCTCAGCATCGCATAATCCATATCAGGATAACGGGATCAAGCTTTTCGCGCCGGACGGCGGCAAGTTGTCCGACGATCTCGAAACGCAAATCGAAGCGCGCATGGACGGCGATGTTTCCTCTGATCGCGCCCCTCCGGAAGCTTTGGGTCGCGCAAGCCGACTTGAAGGCGCGGCAGGCCGCTATGTCGAATACGTTAAAGCGACTTTTTCCGGAAAAAAGCTGGATGGGTTGCGCATTGTTGTCGATTGCGCCAACGGCGCGGCTTATAAAGTTGCTCCCGCCGTGTTGGCTGAGCTTGGCGCAGAGGTCATTCCCGTTGCCGTCAATCCCGACGGGCGCAACATCAACGACCGATGCGGCGCGACGTATCCGATGACAATGCAGGAAGCCGTTGTGGCTCATCGGGCGGATCTCGGGATTGCGTTGGACGGCGACGCGGATCGTTTGATAATGGCTGACGAGCAGGGCCGGAAAATCGACGGCGACCAACTGATGGGCCTGATCGCCGACACGTGGGCGCAAACGGGCCGCCTGAAAAACGGCACGCTTGTCGCGACCGTCATGTCGAATTTAGGGCTTGAAAGATTTCTGGCCAAAAAGAACATCACCCTTCTTCGCACGCCCGTCGGCGACCGCTATGTCGTCGAAGCGATGCGCGAAAAAGGCTGCAATGTTGGGGGAGAACAATCCGGGCATATCGTCTTTAACGACTACTGCTCGACAGGCGACGGATTAATCGCGGCGCTGCAAGTTTTATCCGTCATCCGCGAAAGCGGCCGCAAGACCAGCGACGTCTGCGCGGTCTTCGACCCCGTGCCCCAAGTCCTCGAAAGCGTTCGCGCCCCCGGCGATACGCTTGAAAACCCATCCGTCGTTGCCGTCATCGCAGCGGCCGAGAAAAAGCTAGGGAGCGGCGGCCGTTTCGTCATCCGCAAATCCGGCACAGAACCTTTGGTGCGCGTGATGGCCGAAGGCGACGATGGAGATTTAGTGCGCAAACTCGTCGGCGACATCTGCGCTGCCGTGAAAGCCTGCGCGTAAAAGTTAGGGGCGACGGGATATTTGCGTGGGCGGTTTTTTGCTTAGCTTCTCGCGATGTTGAAGGCAAAAGCGCCAGACAATAGCCGAAAGCGTAAAAGGCCGTCATGGTCTTTGATTGTTCCGAAAACCAGCGAATGTCCGTATATCCGCAAGGATCGAAATCGCTGATGGCCGCGAGTATTCGAAACGATTTGATTTTCTTTTGATCGTAAAGTTTCTTTATCCTTCGTTTGTGAAGGGCTGGATCTTTACTCGTTTTTCCAAGCAGTAATTCGTCGTATATCTGAAGGCAAACGTTGCCGTCGATCATCCGACGGAACCCTTGGCTCTAAGGCGTTCTTCCGCAACTTGTCCAAGAGACAAAAACAGGGTAAGAACAAACCATGAACACCCCATCTCTGGCTCATACCGTCAACTGGCTATTCCTCGACCTAAACAGCTTTTTCGCCTCTTGCGAACAGCAAGACAGGCCCGAGCTTCGCGGGCGACCTGTGGCGGTCGTTCAGATGAACGCCGAGACAACCTTTGCCATAGCGGCAAGTTACGAAGCCAAAGCGTTTGGCGTCAAAACGGGCACGATGATCCGGGACGCCAAAAAAATGTGTCCCGGTCTGGTGCTCGTCAAAGCGCGGCATAAACTTTACATGGACTATCATCATCGCATTATCGATGCGGTTGATACATGCGTGCCGATTGCAAAAGTCTGCTCCGTTGACGAAATGGCTTGCCGACTAACAGGCCGCGACCGCGATGTTTCCGCTGCGCAGGCATTGGCGCAGGAGATCAAGCAGGCGATTCGTCGGCATGTAGGTGATTGCATGACCTGCTCCATCGGTCTTGCGCCGAGCTTGTTTCTCGGCAAAGTCGCAAGCGATATGCAAAAGCCCGACGGTCTTGTGACGATAACGAAAACAGATCTTCCGCACGCTCTGCATCGCTTGGATCTTAGCGATATTTACGGCATAGGATGCAGGATAGAAGCGCGGCTTAACATGGCTGGCATCGCGACGACGGAAGAATTAATGAAGGCACCGCGAGGGGTTCTTCGGCGCGTCTGGGGCGGCGTCACGGGCGTTTTGTATCACGAGCTTTTGCGCGGCGCGGACTTGCAGTTTCCGTCATCGCCAGAAACGCATAGCATAAGCCATCAACATGTGTTGGAACCCGAACTGCGCACGCCCCAAGGCGCGCGTCGATTCTCGCGATATCTTTTGGGAAAGGCTGCCGAAAGGTTGCGTGACAAGAAATATTACGCGCGGCGCTTGGGTCTGTTCATTTCGTGGCTGGGCGACCGCGGGCGGTTATGGGACGAAACGGGTTTTCACGAAACGCAAGATACGGCTTTTTTGCTGGCCCGGTTGGAGGATATTTGGCGCGGCGCTCCGGAATATAAGCCGATCAAGGTCGGCGTCGTTCTGTTCGGCCTTGTTCCGGCCGCTCGGCATCAGTTCGATCTATTCGAAAGTGGCGCGGAAAGCGCAAAAACCAAGGCGCGGCGGGAAAATCTTTCCTTGGCCGTCGATTCAATCAACCGTCGCTATGGACGCGGCGCGATTGCGTTCGGGTGTGACGGTCCCCAAATAAAAAAATTCACAGGCCACGCGGCTTTTCAACGGATTCCCGACGCATGGGAATTTTAAAAAACCTATGCCGAAGCTTCTTTTTGCTTCTTTTCTTGGGTATAAGCATCGACCAAAGCGTCCAGCTTGTCCCATAAAGGAATTTGAGCCGCGAATTCCTCGCAATTGAATCGCGTGACAAGATCGATATCGCCACTTGCTTCCCAAAGGCGCTGTTGGCGCTTAGCGCTATTTCCCTTCGCCATGACCATATGAATCGTCTCAATATAATCCTCGTATCCAAGCTTCTTAGCAAACGGCGTCAGCCGGTCGATCCATAATCTCAAGTCATCGCAAATGGGCCTTGTTTGGCCTTGATTGTCAATCACAAGCTGGGTGTCGAGCCCATAACGCATCGCACGCCACTTGTTTTCACGCAGACGCCATGCGTTCGGGCGTGGCATTTCGTCCAGCCAGCTTTGATGCTCTTCGAACCAATGGGAAAGAAGATGAACAAAAGCGACAATAGCCATGCCTTCGCATAGTGTAGCAGGTTGGTCGCAAACGCGAATCTCAAGCGTTCCATAAAGAGGACTCGGTCGAAGGTCCCACCAAAGGTCCTTCAGCTTCTGAATCGATCCGGCGCGGAAAAGAGAATGGCAAAGCTGAACGTAATCCTGCCATCCGCTGAAATAATAGGGGATTCCGGAAATAGGCATCGATTCGCCGATAGACGGCCGCATAGACGCCAATCCCGTGAAGGTTCCGTCCTCGAAGGGCGAGCTTGCGCTCAACGCGATAAGATGCGGAGAAAAATGCATAAAAAAATTATTGTACTTGACGCAAAGCTCCGCTGTTTCCATGCCGATATGAATGTGCATACCCAGCGCTGCAAAACGCGCGTTAAAAACCTTTCTTTCGTCTGCAAGGCGCTCCATGCGTTCGTTTTGAGCGAGCAGAACGTCCGATGTCTTGATCGATGGCGGGCGAGCTGTTCCGGTAAGAAGAAGGCTCCTTCCTTCGCAAACGGGAAAAAGCTTTTCAAGTTCGCTTTTCATTTGCCGTTCGATATCCTGCACATTGCGCCCAATGGCCGAAGTGACTTCGACCATATGCCGCATGCTTTCTTCCTTGATTTGGGGCGATCCGATTTCTTTGACGATTCCGGGAGCCTCGTTGACAAGCGAAAGCGAATCTTTATTCAGCAAAGCTTGCTCGAATTCGACGCCAAGCGTCAGCGGTTCGCTAGACGCAAAAATAAGCTGTTTATCGATTTCCTTATACAAAGCCTGTTCGGCAATTGCGCGTTTTTTACCTTCGAAAACCTTTTGCAGCCATTTGATCACTAGCGATATCCTCCATGAATGAAAATATTAAACACGTCGCAATTCTAAAAGAACCTTACGCGCATGTTAAGAAAAATCGACCGTCAGGAAAAGTTGCCTGTTTTGTTTGACACAACCAGCAATACTTGTTTCTAAATGTATGTTCATATCAATTATGCGCTGACATAAAAGGATAAACCGATGAACAAAGATTGCATTTCTTTTGCTCAAGTTGTCGAAGGAGATTTCGAGGATTTTAAGCGTCTACGAAAATCGGTAATGAAAGAGCACTACGCTCGTCAGGGATTGCCCTGGAACGAAGGGTATCAAGACAAACGTCATCGCAATCTTTTTGACGAAGAAGGACTTCGTGCCGTAATGCTTGGCGGCGTTCGGATTGGCTATGTTGGGCTGCGCTATGACGTGCAGAAAGACCGCGTGATATTCGGGAGGTTTTGTATAGAGCCGGCCTATCAAGGCAAGGGCATTGGTAGCGAGGCTATGAAAAAGATTTTTGCTGATCCCATTTGCCGCAGCCGGACGATATTCCTCGAAGTTCTCTTGAAAAATCCCGCTGTTCGCCTTTACGAACGCCTCGGCTTCGCTCGCGTCAGAGAGGACGATATATTGGCTTGCTATGAAAAGGAAAGCGGATCCTAAATTCTCACAACACGTTGCTATCTCATTTTGAATAACAATAATTGTCGAACGAATATCGCTAAAGTCCGCGCGTGAATTCCGGGCGAAGCATCGGTGCGCCGGCGCGTGCAGTGGCCACGATTGCGATGAGGTCGGCTCGATCCTGCGGCAGCGTGCCTGCGAGGGGCAAACAATTCGAGGCGTGATTGGAACGAAACACAACCGGCCTTGGCGGATTCAGGGCGGAGAGCAACGACTGTTGTTCCTCAAGAATTCCCAGATCGTCCTGAGGCTCAAAGGGCGTCCCGTCGCGCTCAAAACGGGACACGAACGTTTCGGCTTCCTCGGAGCTTAGGCGCAATTGCAGGGTCGAAAGGAAAGTGGGCGGCGCGCGGTTGATAAGCGCGGCTGTTTCCTCAATATGTTCCCGCCACAGGCGCTGTCCGCCAATTCCGAGAATCACGGTGGCCGAGATAGCGATATCGGCAATGTATGCGCGGTCGATGGCTGACGCGAGCTTTTCGGGGTTTGCCCCCTTTCGAATGCGCGCGAGAATGTCAGACGATCCGGATTCAACGCCGAAGTAAAGGAGGGTTAACTTCTTTTTCCGTAATAACAGCAGGTCTTCGGGCGATTTTCTGTTCAAATCGAGAGGAGTCGCATAGCACGATACCCTCTCAAGGCGGGGAAACCGCGCAGTCAATTCATCCAAAATTGCGGCGAGATCGTCTGTCGCAAGTGCCAAAGCGTCGCCATCGGCAAGGAATACGCGAGAGGTGTCGGGCTGCATTTTTGCGGCAAAAGCGATGTCGGCGAATACCTCCTGACGCGTCCGCGCCCGGAAGGTCTTGGTTTTATACATCGAACAAAAAGTGCAACGGTTATGCGAGCAGCCAAGGGTTGCCTGAATAATCAGGTTGTTACCCTCGCTTGGGGGGCGATAGACCGGCTCATCGTAATGGAGCATCGATTAAGATCCTTGTCGATAATTCCGAGGGCAAGATAACCCCCTTTTTGAATTTTGGCATAAGAAGATGTTCATTGCCACACATAGAAAAATTGCTTTGGTAGCGATGGCCCGAAAATTACGTTTTGCGCTTAGACGAATTTAATTGGCCGCTAGTGGTAACTGGCCGGGATTGTGCGCCCTGATTATGATTGAACGCGAGACGTCGGGCTGCGTAACGCGCAACCAAACGCGTTATTACATCGCTTCATTTGCCGCGAGCGCAAAGGACTTCGCGACATTCATTCGAGACCATTAAGGCATCGAAAACGGCCTTCATTGGGTTATGGACATGGCTTTTCGCGATGACGAGTGCCGAATACGCACAAAAACGCCCCCGCCAACTTCGCAACGCTCAAACACGCCGCCAGCAATTTCCTCAGAAACTCAAAAGGCAAGGAAAGTCTTCAACTTAAACGATATATCGCCGCGTGGGACACCGACTTCCTTTTTGATGCCATCGCTCGTTAACTCATTCGATTGCCCTGTTTATCCCGTGACTTTGCTGCCCATATATGGTAACTTATTAATTAATTGGGCATCGACGGGACAGTGAGACGAGAGGTGTCAAATGATCGGGCTGAATGGAAAATCTCTTCTTCTAAACGGAATGCCGAGGCATCCGGTGGGAAGGTATGTTCCTTTACACGAAGCCGCGAGCCTCGAACCTGCAGAGAGGAACGCCGCGCGAGCCGGGGAAATTTCCGAAGCGCCCAAGTCTTACCACGAAATTTCCACCGTCGGGTCTGTGGCCCATGCCATTATCAGGGCAGCGAAGCAAGTTTTTGGCGGCATTCCCTTGGTGGGGCCAGCGTATCCTGAAAACACGATTTATACACATCATCCGCTAAAAAGTGGATGTTGCCTAACAAGAGGATGATGGAATCTTAGTTTTTTGAACGATACCGTTTGGGGAGGATGTCATGGCGCTAGCTTATGGATCCGGGTTTCAGATTTTTGGAAAAGCACCGCGCTATCTTCCGGGCGTGGCGATGCGGCGCAATCATCCCGAACGTTATGCGAATCTAAAATCGCCTTTGACGACAGCATTTAGTCGTGTTCATTCCCTTGTTGGCAAAAATTCTTCCTTGGTTAATTTGGTTTACGAGCGTTTTTCCACTGGCCCAGTCTTGTCTCGCAGCATGGTTATGGCCATGGATAACAAGAACGGCAGTTTAGCTGGCGGCGCACAAGCGGTTCTGGCGGCGGTGGCGGAAGAACCAGTTGCGACCTCCGGCGTGGAAAGCGACGCGTCCGCGCCTGCTTCTTCCGAAGGCGGCGTCAAAGGAGCCGTTAAGGCCTTGGCTAGCGCCGTGAGCGAGATGTTTACGCGAAGCTCTTTCCTTCCCTCTCGCGGTGCGACAACTGGGAATGGCTTTAAAGACGAGGACGCTCTTAGAGAGGCAATAGCGAAACTCTCATCTTACGACTTTGACTGATCGCAGCCTTACTTCACGTCCGCTGCGACGCGGAAGTGGACGATTTTCGTTGGGTCGGAAACCGTGCCGTTATTTGACGCCGTTCCGGCCTTGATCTTGTCAACGAACTCCATTCCGGAAACGACTTTCCCCCAAACGGTGTATTGGCCGTTCAAGTAAGACGCATCGTCGAAGCAAATGAAAAACTGGCTATCGCCGCTGTTGACATCGTTGCCCTTGCGCGCCATCGAAACGGTGCCGCGAACATGGGGTTCTTTCGAGAATTCGGCCTTCAGTTTTTTGCCCGAGCCGCCGGTTCCGTCGCCGTTCGGATCCCCCGTTTGCGCCATGAAGCCGGGAATGACGCGGTGAAAGGCGATGCCGTCGTAAAAACCTTCGCGTGCCAATTCCTTGATTCGCGCGACATGCCCGGGCGCAAGATCGGGGCGAAGCTGAATGACGACGCGTCCCGCCGGGATGTCAAGATACAGGGTGTTTTCGGGATCAAGCGCAGGCGCAGAAACGGCAGGCATAGAAAGAACTCCGGGCAAGAGGGCGAAAAGAGCGGCGACAAGCCGAAACGTTTGACGAAGCATGGGTGGACCACGAGGCCTTGGTTTTTTAAAGAGATTCGGACTATATACGGAGCCGAAAGGATAGACAATGAGCAAAAACCGCGCACTCCTTTTGGACCGGGACGGCGTCATCAACGACGATGCAGGATACGTCGGGACGATTGACCGTTTTACGTTCCTGCCTGGCGTTTTCGACTTTCTGCGCGCGGCGCGGGATATCGGATATCGTCTGGCGATTCTGACGAATCAGGCCGGGGTTGCGCATGGGCGGTATTCGAAAGCGGATTATGAAGAATTGACGGCGTATATGTTGACGCATTTCAGGCGTGAGGGGATTGACATCGAATTTGTTCTTGCATGTTTCGAGCATATCGACAGCGCCGATCCTTCGTTGGCGCGGCATAGCTATTGGCGCAAGCCAAAACCCGGCATGGTGCTTGATGCGATCCGGCGGCTGAACGCCGATCCTGCACGTTCGGCCTTTATCGGCGATAGGCTTATTGACATGCAGGCGGCGGCCGATGGGGGAATTTATCGGCGCTTATGGCTAACGCAGGAAGAAGTCGATGTTCCTGCGGCGGTCGATGTCATAAGAAATTACGACGATGCGCTAAGGTTGCTTAATTTCCCGTATCCCTGAACGTCGCAGGAAAGGCAATGTTACTTGTGGAATCGGTATGGAGTCCGCCAAGGTTTTTCAGATAGAAATGAAAGCCGATCGATGTGCCTGAACTGATGTCGACGCGGTTCGTATTGTCGTGCGCGACGCTGATCCCAAAAGCAAAGCACTCATCGACATAGGTGACGGCGGCGGTCGTTGTGCGTGGCCCGGGCTGGGGATCGAACGATTGAACGTGCGAACCGGAAAACGACCAGTACTTTGCAAAAGCCGAACTTAGGCCGAACGTGATCTGCCGGACAGGTTCCATCGCGTTCGTCTGCGTGTTAAGTTGATAGGCTTTAATATATCGAAAGGAAGGGCGGAAAACAGGGGCGCCGACGGAGATGAAAGCATCCTGACGTTCCGGTGAAAAATCTTCCTTGGCCATGCGGTACCCATAGTTCGCTTCGAGCCACGAGGCCGGAGAAAAGTCGATGCGGCCAACATAATCGGATGCGTGTCCGTCGAGACCCGATACCTCGGAAAAGTTTCTGTTGGCCGTGAAATTGTAGCTTCGTCCGTTGAAAATCCCCAGACGCGCGCCGCTATCCGTTGTCAGCGCGTTGCGCAGGCCGTAGGTGATGCGGCTTCCCCCTTCGATAAGATCGCTACCCGTGAATCGGTTCGGCGAGAACAAGTTCGTTTCGTCAAATTCGATATCAAGGCTGTCTTCGAGAGGTTGCTTGGAGATTGTTCGCACGTTTGGTGCGGCCGTAAACGCGACGATAGGCTCGACAAGATGCTGATAGCCGTCACCGTTGCGGCCGATGGGATAGCGCATCAAAAGATTTCCTTGCACAAACTCGCGTGTGAAAAGCGCGCGGCTGTAAGAGTGTGCGCCGTTGGCCGTCGTGACGTTGTTGGCCCAATAGCTGTCGGTCCGCAACAGGCCCGACAGCGTTGATACAAGACCTGTGTCGGATATGTATTGCCTCTCCCATCCGCCGTTGAGGGACAGGCGGCGCGTATCAAGGCCTGGCAGTCCTGTGATTGCGTTGTTGCTGCGCTCGGTTATCAGCGTGTTGCCCTCGAACGACCAGCGCCCACCGAGCGTTTGCCCCGGAGCGCCGAGCATGCTGATGGTTGCCGAGGGAAGGACGAAAGGCTCCGTTATCGCCGCGCCAGCGCGCAGGTTCTGGAAATAATAAGAATTTAGGGCATAATAATTCCTGCCCTTGAATCCTTCGATATAGGCGCGGCTTGTTGTTTGGTCGGCCAACGAAATATTATATCGCGGAAGATAACTTCTGTCGGATGCGTATTGAACGATAGTTCCTGCGCGCCAATTGTCGTCGATATCGGTCAGGAAAGTGCCTCTGAGATCCCCGCGCCATTGGCGCCCCCTGTCAAAGCCCGAATTCGTGTCGATCAGAGTTGCATACGTGATGGACCCTGCCATCGTCAAATTACTGTTCGCTGAACGCCGACGAAATTGGGCTTCGAGTTGGACCGTATCTTTCGTGCTAAACGTCGGTGAAACCGTCGCATCCATTTCGGGCGCGATGTCGAAATAGTAAGGGACCCTGATGTAGCTGCCGATATTTGGCGAAACGCCAGGAGTCAGCGACAGGAATCCTTGTTTTCTTTTTACCGTTGGGTCTGGGGCCGACATATAAGGCGTATAGACGACGGGGAGTCCGGCAAACTCGATCGTCGCGTCATGATAATAAAGCTTGTGCTTGACGTTATCGTGCGTGACTGACGCGGCGCTAACTTGCCACAAAGGCGGATTATCCGGGTCTTTGCGGCAGACGTTGCATGCCGTATAGCGAACGTTGTTGGCGACCATATAGCGTTCGTCGTAACGTTGCGCCAGCTTTGCTGCCATGCGCGAATTATCGGGGAAAAGAATTCCGACATCGCGGGCGAAGCCCTGCTTCATGTCGCTTGAGATTTCCTGATGGCTTGCGAATTCGACGTTGTCCGAAGGGGTCAAGACGGCGACATGGCCGCTTGCGGCAATGACACCTGTGTTTTTATCGTAAGAAACGGTATCGGCATGGAGTAAGTGATCGTTTCGGACGACCTCAACATTGCCCGATGCCGTGACAATCCCGGCTGCATCGTCGGAACGCATTTGCTTCGCCGTAATAAGCGTTTGGTCGGAACGATCCGATGCGGGTGTTCTGGGGGGCTGGATAAACCGGGGGGGGGTGGGCTGGGGGTAGGTTGCTTTGGTTTCGGGGCGGGCAACCGGGCCGGTATAGCCTATGGGCGGCATCAATCGTGGCTCGGCGTGCGCCACGGGGCCGACGTAGCCGATGGGGGGCATCTCGGCAAGGCAGGGCGAAACATGCGGGCATGCGAGAAGGCATGCCGCAATTTTCGCGAATCGCCAAAGGAATACCTTAAAATCCATAGCTTAAGAATTGCCAGAGGCGGGCCGTTCGGGCAAGGGGGTTGTTTGGAGGGTATTTGAGGTTTCAGGGAGTAAGCGGAAAATTGTTTCTTTTTCTGACGATTGTTGTGCCAACCGTAGTTATGGCGACGGATTAAGCAATAACGGAGCAAGAAGACGACAGATAGTCCGGGCGGTATTGTCGTTTTTTTCAAGAACGGGTGAAAGATCAAATGTTGTTTGTGCGCCGTGCGGCCTTGGAAGAGGCTCTTCCTTAGGGGAACGCCATGTCAGTTTAAACATATGGGTATTCTGAGGCGTTAGCATGGAAGTGGGGCAAAATTGATATTCGTTGCCCCAAATATGCCCCTCAGCGCCGTTAATTTTGAGTTTTGCGGAATCGGTTTCTATGACGGAGGCAAAAACGATGCGTTTGGTTTCCGGGTAATTCATCCAGTCCTGACCGACTTTTTGAGACGGCGTGCAATTATCGTCCAATGCCAGCGTCAAATTACCGTAATCAACGGCAGGGATGAAATGTCCGCCCGGAAGGGATTTTCCGTTAAGCAGAATGCGCGTTTTTATGACGCGAAAACGGTCACTGCTAAAACCGAGAAGTTCAAGCGCGCTGATTTTGATAAAGGCCAGCGCGTCGCAAGAGCCTTTTCTGTCCCTTAACGCTTCCGTTATCGTTCGGGGTTCGCCGTCTCCGGATAATATTCGTTCTCTTTCTTTAAGATCGTATAATACAGCAAGATTGGTCCATGCGGTTATCGTCAAAAATTGATTGATTTCGCTGAAATGACGAATTTCGGAAAGCATGGCAACAAAAGAGCGGACGTATTCATGTCCAGCATCAATGTACTCTTTTAGCTCGGCTATATTGCGGCGGTATTTTTTCTGGTCGTCTTTTGCAAGCTCACTGAAGAGGCCATCGTCTTCGCATGGCGTTTGTTCGAAGGCATGTAAAGTATAAAAGCGGGCCTCCGAAGGCAAAAAACTTGGAACCCAACTATTAGAAAAAGCTTCAGACATAAAAAACCTATAAAAATAATTACGCATAATAATATTACAAAATATTTATGAAAATAAAAAGAAAATATCAGGCGTGCGCAATAAAAAGGCGCGGTGCCTAATATTTAGCTAACACATTGAAATTAAAAGAATTACATGGCTCCGGAAACGTTACCCCGGGATGCCGCGATGTTCAGGACTTTACTTTCAGCTTTGCGGGAGGACGGCGCAAGAAAGCAGGAAGATCTTCGCCGAAGCAATGTGTGTCCGGCGTGTCCTGCCGCGTCGGTGGAGCGACCGATTGCACGCAATCTTGGGGTGTAGGGGCCTCTTTGCGCGGGCGTCGGCGGTCGCGCGTGGAATCGGTGCGGTGGCGGCGATGGCTTTTCTCTTCGCGTGGTTCGTCAATGCCTTCGAGCGTTTCGTGTGGAATCGTTTTCTTTATCAGAGACTCAATAGCGGCGACTTGTTTCGCATCGTCGGGAGTCACAAGCGTATAGGCGGTTCCGCTAAGGCCCGCGCGTGCCGTTCGTCCGATGCGGTGAACGTAATCTTCCGCGTTAAAGGGGACGTCGAAATTAAACACATGGCTGACAGCGTCGATATCAAGGCCTCGCGCGGCGACGTCGCTGCATACAAGATAAGCAACCTCATTCCGGCGGAATTTGTCGAGCGTCTCGGTGCGGTCGGATTGATCCATATCGCCGTGCAGTGCGGCGGCGTCGAATCCGTGTTTGACCAGCGATTTGTGAAGCGTCGCAACGTCGCGCTTGCGGTTGCAGAAAATAAACGCGTTTTTGACGTTGTCGCGCTTCAATAAGACGCGTAGCGTTTCACGTTTAAGCCAATCGTTGTTTTTCGGAACGTCGATCAGTTTTTGCGTAACGTTTGCGGCGGTGCTGGCTGGCGGCGCGACGGTGACGGTTTTGGGATTGCTTAAGAACCTGTCGGCCAATTTCCGGATTTCGGGCGGCATCGTCGCCGAGAAAAACAACGTTTGCTTCAAAGGCGGCAAAAGTCCCGCGATACGCTCGACGTCCGGAATAAAGCCCATATCGAGCATCCGGTCCGCTTCGTCGATGACAAAGATTTTTATGTCAGCCAACATGATGCGTCCGCGGTCGAACAGATCGAGCATGCGGCCCGGCGTCGCGATTAAAACGTCGACGCTGCTGTCAAGCGCGCGAATTTGTTCGACCATCGTTTCGCCGCCGATCAAAAGCGCCATCGAAAGCTTGTGATACTTGCCGTACTTTTCGAAATTGTCGGCGACTTGCGCGGCGAGTTCGCGCGTCGGCTCGAGAATCAGCGATCGCGGCATGCGTGCGCGGGCGCGGCCATTGCTCAGGATTTCGAGCATCGGAAGGACAAACCCCGCCGTTTTACCCGTTCCTGTTTGCGCGCAGCCCAAAACATCGCGGCCTTGCAAGACGTAGGGGATCGCTTGTTCTTGAATGGGGGTCGGGGTTGTGTATCCAACGTCTTGGATAGCTTTGAGGATGTCCTCGCTCAGCCCTAAATCGGCGAATGATGTCACTTGAATCTATGCTCGGTTATTCTTTTCCACCGCGGCTTGTAGCAGAAGGGAGCGTAGGAAAGCAATATTATTAAGGATTATGGGGTAAAACAGACGCGTTTTTCGAACGATAATAAGCAAAAGGTATGCCTCTATTTGCGGGCGTAATGGCTTATCCCGTTGATAAAGCGATGGAAACGTCATGCATTGATAAGCGCGGACTATTGCGGTTATCGTTTCTCTCGGCTCCAAAATCGGGTATCCTGCTGACGGATTTCTTTCGCGGCTTCAAAACAAGGATCCTTCATGGTTTTGGTTAAAAACTCTACAACTCGCTTTTGGCTTGTCGCGCTTGCGGCATTGGGGGCCATTTTGTGGCTGTTCCGGCCTGTCATGCTTCCCTTCCTTGTGGGGCTCGCGATGGCCTATTTTCTTGAGCCTGCAGTTAGCGCGCTGGAAAGAAAAAATGTTCGGCGGTGGCTCGGTGCTTCGATTGTTTTGTCTGGTTTTCTTTTTGTCGTTGTGTCGATCTTCTTGCTTCTTTGGCCGATGCTTGTCGAACAGGCCGGAGCGCTGCTTTCGGCGTTGCCTGAATATACGGCCAAGATCCGTGAAAGCTATTTGCCGTGGGTGCAAGACTGGCTTGCGCGTTTTTCGCCCAAGGACGTCGAAGAGATTCGCAACGCCGCCTCGCAATCGACCGGCACCGCTGTCGGGCTTCTTGGCGAAACGGTAAAAAGAATTCTTAACGGCGGTTTTGTTTTAGTCGATGCCGTGGCTCTGTCAATCTTGGCGCCTGTAACCGCATTTTATGCGTTGAGGGACTGGAAACGGCTAATCAAGACCATCGATCAACTGATCCCGCGTCGCGCTCACGACGTCATTCGCGAACAACTGCTGGAAATCGACAGGACTTTGTCGGGTTTTTTGCGCGGGCAGGCGATTGTATGCGTTATCCTCGGATTGATCTACAGCGTAGGGCTTGCGATTTGCGGCCTTCATTATGGCGTGACGGTGGGCCTTATCGCCGGCGCTTTGACGATTATTCCCTATGTTGGGACGGTCTTCGGATGGGCGACGAGCGCGATGCTTGCTTTTGTACAGTTTGAAGGCGATTTTGCCCAAATCGGGATGGTTGTCGCGGTGTTTGCCATAGGCAATGTCCTTGAGACATATGTGTTGACGCCGAGGCTTGTTGGCAAGAAAGTTGGGCTTCATCCGCTTTGGATTTTGTTTGCGCTGATTTCGGGCATTAAGTTGATGGGATTCCTCGGCGCGCTGATTGCGGTGCCCACGGCTGCGGTGTTGGGCGTTCTTGTGCGTTTCGGTGCGCGTCAATATAGATCGAGCGCAATATATCAATGATACGCCAGCTTCCCTTGCCTTTGCCTCACGATGCTGCGATGGGCGTAGACGATTTTCTTGTGACCGCCTGCAATCGCGAGGCCGCTGCATGGGTCGAAAAGTGGCCCGATTGGCCAGCCCACGGACTTATCGTGACGGGGCTGGAGGGGAACGGCAAGACTCATCTTCTGACTCTTTGGCTTGCGAAGTCCGGCGGCGCGGCGGTGACGACGGAAAGGCTGTTGGCCGAAGATACCTTTTCGCTAACTGCGCAGACGGCATGTCTGGCGCTGGACGACGCCGACAAGCTTGTGGGAAACGCCGAGGCTGAGGAAAAACTGTTTCATCTTTACAATCGGTTAAAGGAAATCAAAGGCTCGCTTTTTTTGACAATGTCTTGCGGCGCGGGGCAGGCGGGATGGCGGTTGCCGGATTTAAGATCAAGGCTTGTTACATTGCCTATGGCTGCGCTGTTGCCTCCAGACGACGATCTTCTCGATGCCTTGATTGTCAAGCAGTTCCGCGACAGGCAGGTTACGCTCGATCCGGGGGTTGTTTCGTACGTCGCGCGCCGCGCGCCCCGCGACGCGGCGGGGTTGAGAAATCTGATCGATCGGCTTGATCGTGAAAGCCTTGCGGCAGGACGAAAGGTTTCCGTGTCGTTGGCGCGGGAAATATTGGGGAATGATGATGACGGTTGAGCGTTCGTTTCGCGTTGCCTTGGCGCTTGGCTCGAATTTGGGAGACAGGTTTGATGCTTTGCGCCGGGCCGTCGATGTTGTAAAAACATGCGTCGAAATTACTGCGGTTTCGCGAGTATATGAAACGCCAGCCGCTTATGTAAAAGACCAACCGGCGTTTTTGAACGCTGCCGTGCTCGGAACGACAAAGCTTGATCCCCTGACGCTGCTTTGGAATCTTAAATCTGTCGAAAGGAAGTTAGGTCGGATGCCAACTTTCAGATACGGGCCTCGCGTTATCGATATCGACATTCTTTTTTTTTGCGGGCGTGTTTTGGAAACGCCAGAACTGACGATCCCGCATCCGCGGATTGAAGAGCGGGATTTCGTTTTGTATCCGCTAAACGACATCGTGCCGGATTGGAAGCATCCAGTGACGCAGAAAACGGTTGCCGAGATGTTGTCGGCATTGCCGAAAAGCGGAATCGAATGTTTAGGAAAGGCTTTAGGATGAGCGCCCCTGTCGTTATGGGCATCGTCAACGTGACGCCGGATTCGTTTTCCGGCGACGGGCTTTTGCATGCGTCCGATTTTGTCGAAAGCGCTGTGACGCAGGCCGGACAAATGATTGCGGATGGCGCGGGGATCCTCGATATTGGCGGAGAAAGCATGCGTCCAGGATTCGACCCCGTCTCTGCGGACGAGGAAATCCGCCGCGTTGTTCCTGTCATTGCTGCAATAAAAAGAAAATTCGCCGATATTCCGATTGCCGTCGATACCGTCAAGAGTGAGGTCGCGGAAGAGGCATTGAAAGTTGGCGCATCCATCGTCAACGATATTTCGGCGCTTGCACATGATCCACATATGGGTGTTGTTGCGGGACGATATAGGGCCTCCGTTGTATTGATGCATAACAGGGCTGCGGCAGACGCCGTGCGGCAGGATGCGAAAATCGGCGGGCAATATGAGGCTTCGGCATACACCAACATTATCGAAGATGTCGCGCGGGATTTAATGACGCAGGTTGTCATTGCGCTGGAAGCGGGGATCGGGCGGGATAAAATAATTCTTGATCCGGGAATTGGATTTGGAAAGACGCTACAACAGAACCTGACGCTTATCGCGCAACTTGGGAAAATCAAGGCGCTGGGTTTTCCTGTTTTGATGGGCGTCTCGCGCAAATCGTTTATTGGCCAAACGCTTGATCTTCCGGTCGGCGAAAGGCTGGAAGGCACCGCCGCATGCGTCGCGGTATCTGTCATGCAAGGGGCAGATATTATACGTGTGCACGACGTCAAATATATGGCACGTGTCGTCAGGATGGCTGCGGCGTTAAGGAGCGTTTCCTGAAAAACCCGATCTCCATTGCCTTAAGTTTCGCGCGTTGTCATAACAAAAGCACGGGTTTTTGAGTCATATACAACAAAGCCCGCCAAAAAATATTCCCTTAAGGCCTGCCAATCAAAGTCTGAACAATTGTTAAAAATAACTTATACCAATCCCGGATCAAAATGAAGCAAAGGGGACACAATAAAAATGCCTGAACCGCCGTTACCCGTTCCATACCGCCTTTTCCGGCATTTTTATTGTGTCCCCCGCGCCCTGATTCACTGCGATCTGGGATTGGTATTAGATTAGAGGCATAAGGTCGTATCTACTTGCAAAACCCTCTTGCAAGAACACACCGACGTTCCGCCTTCTTTTTTCGTGACGACACTATCTTGTTTTGCAAGAGACAGCCCAAAAATTTTTTAAACCGAGAAAGAATGAAACACCATGCCTGTTTTTGCGAGCGGGCGGTGTTTTCTGCTGTTCTATCAATAAGATAACTTGTTATGTCTGTGAAGGTGGGCGCACCGTCTCGTTTTTCATAAAAGCACTAAAATTATCCGATTGGGCCATGATACGAATATTTTCATCTTTCATTAAACCTTGACGCTTATGTTTTGCTCACCAAACTTTTGGTATTCAGAAAAACGGAGGCTTAAATGCGTCATTTGGTTACTCGTCTGCTCAAGAGCGAAAAGGGTGCGACGGCCATTGAATACGGCTTGATTGCGGCTCTTATTTCGGTTGTCATTATCGTGGCGATCACGACGGTTGGCGACAATCTCTCGGGGGTGTTCGCGAGGATTGGGAACGCTCTCACTGTCACTCAGTAATCGGGCAAGGTCGTTATTTCGACGGCCTTATCTTAAGAGTAAGACGCGATTTTCCGAGATCCCGGGCGACGCGCGGTGGCGCTGCGCGCGGTCGATGTCTTGGAAAGTCGCGTTTTTCTTTTTGAGATAAAAAGGACTGTACCGGTCTAATATCAAGCGACCAATGAATGCGGCCTCATCGCTGGACTTCGCTCGCTTTGCGGTGCGCTTATATCTTGTTGACCCCCCTGTTATTCCTTCGCCACGTTCCCCGCAATCGCTCGTGACCTGCGCGAGTCACTTCGTTCGCCGGTTGGTATTTGTATAACAGTTATTTGGAACGGCCATAATGTCGCCTCGCGATTCATGGCTTTTTAACTATATCAAGAGCATGCTTCCATATTGGACCGCGAAGATTTCGACGCTGGGTCCGGAGGACACGGATGATTACGACGCTAATGTTTCTTCATGTGGCAATCGTATTCTTCACCGCAGCGGTTTTTGTTGCGGCGGCGGTTAGCGACGCTCATTCGTTCCGTATTCCTAACCTATATTGCTTTTGCATTCTGGCTCTTTATCCCTTGTTTGTCCTGACAGCGCCCGAGCCTGTCGAATGGGAGAAGAACGTTCTTGTCTTTCTGGGGGTTCTGGCGATCGGCGCGGCGGCTTTTTGGGGTAAGCTGATGGGGGCAGGGGATGTCAAGCTTTTGTCCGTTGCAAGCCTTTGGGCGGGATTGGATATGATCGCAATCCTTTTGCTTGTGACGGCGTTTGTCGGAGGCATTGAAGCTCTTGTTATGATGGCTATGCGCCTTAGGTTGCCGAAAACAAATGGGATGCGTCTAATCAAGACCGAAGTTCCTTACGGCGTCGCCATTGCGGCCGGGGGGGTGGTTACATTGGGCTTGATCGTCCGTCCGTTCCTATTGATGGAGTAGAAAATATGGCATCTCGAAAAGCGACCATGCTTATTATTGCCGCGGTTGTGGGCGTTGGCGCTATTTTGGCCGGGCAGGGAATGGAGCCGCCGACCGCAGTGCCCAGTAAGGCGCAGCCCGAAAAAACGGTAACCGAAGTTGCGGCAGCGGCCCGCGATTTGCCGATTGGGACGATTTTAAAAGAAATGGATTTGAAGTGGATACCCTGGACTGGCGGTGACGATACGTCCGCGCTTTTTGTTAAGGGAACGACAAACCTTTCCTCCCTTTCGGGCGCGATTGTCAGAAGCGGATTCCGTGTCGACGAAGCCATTGTCTCCGGCCGTGTCGTGCATCCCCGCGATCAGGGGTTTCTTGCGGCTGTTTTGACGCCGGGCATGAGGGCCGTGTCGATCCAGCTTTCGCCCAGCGCGGAAGTAGCGGGATTCATATTTCCGGGGGATCGCGTCGACGTTATTCTGACGCATGGATTTAGCCGTCAGGATATTCCTGTCTTAACGGATCGCCGCATTAGCGAAACCATATTGGAAAACGTTCGTGTCCTTGCGCTCGACCAACGCAGCGACAACCTCGTTTCCGATCCGAAGGTTGCGCAGCTGGCGACGCTTGAAGTTTCGCCTAAGGATGCCGAAAAGCTGGCGATGGCCGTCGATATAGGACAAGGATCCGGAAAAACGTCTATCATGCTTGCCTTGCGCAGCCTCCCTGTCGATGAGCCGAACGGCAAAGCGCCCAATGCCGAAAAGCAAGGGCCGACATGGGATAGCGATGTAAGCCGTTCCTATCCTACCATCAATGGAGACGACGGCTTGGTTCACAGCGTAAAAATTATGCGCGGCAACGCGACAACCGAAAACATCTTTGACAAGCGATAACGGTCATGAAACATACAGCATCTTTATATCTGGTTTTGTTCCTTCTGGCTGCCGCTCCTGCGTATGCGGCTCCGGCGGTCAAGTTCCTGACGGTGGACCAAGGCGTGCCGATGACGCTAAAAGGTCCAGCGTCGTCTGTCTTTGTCGCCAATCCCGAAATTGCCGACGTGCAGGTATTATCTCCGACCCAGATCATGCTGTTTGGCAAGCGCACGGGCGAAACGACATTTATTGCCACAAACGCCAAAGGCGACGTTCTTGCCGAGCGCAAGCTAATCGTTTCGCAAGATCTATCCGCCTTGCGCGCCGAATTGAAGGATGCCATCCCCGAAAACGACATCAAAGTCAAACCTGTTCCGGGCGGCATTATTTTGACCGGCGCAGCTAGGGATCCGTCAGCCGTTAACGACGCCTATAGAATAGCGCAACGCTATATTCCCGCGGGCGGCGATATCATCAATCGCATTCAGGTTTCGGGAAGCAATCAAATTCAAATTCGCGTTCGCTTCGCCGAAGTTCAAAGAAGCGTCGATAATTCGCTGGGCTTTAACTGGCAAAGCCTGTTCAGGGGTAGCGATATGGCCATCGGCTTCGCCACGGGTAATGTCGTTTCCGCTGCCGGTAGTGGGGTCTTTAATTCAGGTGGGACGGGTTTGTTTCCGCGTCCGAACAACCCTTCGCTCAGTACACCGAACAGTGTTATAGGCGCGGCATACACCGGCGGAAGGGTTTCTGTTGACGGCATGATTGATGCGTTGGAAAAGGAAGGATTCTTGACCGTTCTGGCCGAACCAAACTTGACCGCCATGTCCGGTGAAACTGCAAACTTCCTAGCGGGCGGCGAATATCCGATTCCGGTTCCGCAAGGCAACGGCACGATCAGCATTACGTTCCAATCCTACGGTATTTCTCTGTCTTTCACGCCGACGGTTCTCAGTGGCAATCGCATCAACCTGCATGTGCGACCCGAAGTCAGCGAGCTGACGGAAACGGGCGCGCTGGTCTCCGACAATATCACGGTTCCCGCCCTGACGACGCGCAAAGCCGAAACGACAGTTGAGGTCGCTAGCGGCGAAAGCTTTGCAATCGCCGGTCTTGTCAACAACAGCCAATCGCAAACAGTCAACAAATTTCCGTTGCTTGGCGATCTGCCCATTTTGGGGGCGCTGTTCCGTTCGGATCATTTTATTAACGGGCAAACGGAATTAGTCGTTATTATCACGCCCTATATCGTCAAGCCCTCAAGGCAACCTTTGTCGTTGCCGACGGACGGCTATGCGCCGCCTACGGAAACCGAGCGTTACGGCGATTTCCGTTTCAGTAGCGGCGATCCGTCCGCGCGGCCCATGAGCGGCGAGCCTTTGGCCGTCATGAAGCCTGCGGCAGCTGCGTCAACGGCCCCTGTGCCGGAAAAAGCGCCTGTTTCACCCGTCTCGACTTCCGAAGAAATAAAACAGGCGCCAAGCAATGCCCCCGCGCTGGCCAAACCTTTGCCGAAAAAAACGCCGCTTGTCCTGCATTCCCCCAGCGATGCAGGCAACCCCAACGGCGGCCTTCTTGTGGAGTAACCGATGACCTGTTTTCGTCCGATCCTCGCAAGCCTTGGTTTAATAGCCCTGACGGCGTGCAGTCTTTACGATCCAACGCCGCGGCCCGACTTCACAATTCACGTCATGCCGACGGCCAAGGGCAACGAAGCTGTGCCGCCAGCATGCCCAAGTTGGACAGGTCCCGGCGCAAGCCCGTTCGACAATCAGCCTTTGCCGCAGTTCGGTTGTTCTACCGCCCGAAATCTTGCGATGATGAGTGACGAGCCGAAAGATCTTGTCGAAGGGCGTCCGCTCGGCCCATCAAGGGGCGTGCATGACGTCGGCGCAATTCGGCGCTACGATAACGACAAAACGCGATCCATCATTCTGCCCGCTGCGGAGACGAACAGCGCAGCTGTAACATCCAGCGCGTCAATGTCGGGCGACGTAACGGGCGGCGGTTCGTCATCCAGTATGAAAGCGCCATGAGCGGTTTGTTCCTTTCGCACAGTGACGCCGTTATGCACGGCGAATTCATGGGGTTTGTCCTCGACGAAGACTCCGTTGGGTCGCTGCGTGGGTGGGCCGAACGACAAGGATACCCTGCGGCTGTTGTTCAGCAGGGCGGGATCGAAATGCTCGAACGCATGATGGGATCGTCACCGGCGCCACGGATGGTCATGGTCGATATCGACGAACAAACCGATCCGGCAGCCGCAATAGCGCGTTTAACCAAGATATGCGGAGGGGAATGCCGGCTGGTTGCTTTAGGGTCGAAAAACGACGTTGGCCTATACCGCAGCATTTTAAACGCCGGAGCCGTCGATTATTTGGTCAAGCCATTGTCTCCGGAAGGTCTCAACCAAGCTTTGGTGGCGGCCATGCGCGGCTCTGTGGTCAAGCGCGAAGCGCGCGAGGCTCGCGTCATTGTCTTTGTCGGCGCGCGCGGAGGAATAGGAACAAGTACGATAGCCCTAAACACCGCGTGGTTAATGGCGCACGAGCTTAAGCAAACCGTGGCCTTGTTAGATCTTGATTTGCAGTTCGGCACGAGTTCCCTTGCGCTAGACCTCGATCCGGGGCACGGCTTGCCAGATATTGTAAGTTCGCCAAACCGCGTCGATGCGTTAATGATCGCAAGTTCCCTTGTTTCCGAAAGCGACCGCTTTTCGATTCTATGTGCGGAAGAGCCCCTTGATGAGCCTACGCATGTCGAAAGCAGCGCCATTGCTGCGCTTTTGAACGAAATGAAAGGCAACTTCGATATCATCGTCATTGATCTACCGCGCTTGCTCTTGGCGCCGCAACGAAGGCTTTTAACGTTGGCGCAGGATGTCGTAATTGTCTCCGATCTAACCTTGGCTGGTGTGCGCGATACCCTTAGAATAAAAGGATGTCTAAATGTCTTGTTATGCCCGGCACGGGTTACGACGGTTGCCTCGCGCGTCAATGCGTCCGGCGCGGGGCAAATTACGCGCGCAACATTTGAAAAAGGCCTTAAGGGAACCATCGACATAATCGTTCCGGAAGATGCCGCATCCCTGACGACGGCGGCAAACAGCGGAAAATCATTAGGAGCGTTGGCGCCGCGCGCGCCGATCACGCGGATTTTACATGAACTCGGCCAGCGATTGATTGATGACGATAATGCGACCAAAAAAGAGTCGGTCTCCTTTTGGAGTAAAATAGCCGGCGACGGCAAAGTGAAAATCGACAAGCGAGGCAAATCATGACAGCCTTGACGATAGGGGCCGGAGATGCCGGATTTGGCGCTTTATGCAATAGTATTTTGTCCTTATTGAAGGAAAAGGTTCCCCCGTCTGCGGGATGTGCCCAGCGTGCCGAGATTGCGCGCATCGCAAAAGTCGTTGTGATCGAATACTTATCGTCCAAAAACATTGAATTAAATTTGCTCGACCAGCGTAATCTCGTAACGTTCATTATAAACAACTATATGAAGGAAACGGCTGCCGGAGATCCATCGCCCTCTGTGTCGGTCGAAGCTCCGGATGCGCGGCTCCCCGAGGAACGCCCAGCCTCGCCTCAAAACAGTGCGGAAGCCGATCCGTATGCGCGAAACCCGAGCCGTATGAGCGTCGATCAGGCCAAGATCAAACTTCAGCCAATGGTGCTCGAGCGCATCGATGCGTCGCTTGCCGCAAAGCTGCCGCGCGAGGCGCTTTCGCGCGACGTGTCGGAGCTAATCAACGAGCTTTTAGCCGGGACAAAATTCCAGCTTAACGCGGCCGAGCGCACGGAATTGGTCAAGGAATTACTGGACGACATGCTTGGGCTTGGGCCGCTCGAGCCGCTTTTGTCGGATGAAACCGTCTCGGAAATCATGGTCAATGGGGCCAAGCAAGTTTATATCGAGCGTGGCGGAAGGCTGACTTTGTCAGATGTCCAGTTTCGCGACAACGCGCACGTGCTATCTGTCGCGACACGCATCGTAACGGCGGTTGGACGCCGCATCGACGAGAGTTCTCCATTGTGCGACGCGCGTTTAATGGACGGCAGTCGTGTCAATATCATCATCCCGCCCCTTGCCATTGACGGCGCGACGATCACGATCCGCAAATTTTCAAAAAAGAAAATCACGCTCGACACGATGCTGAAATTTAACAGCCTGTCGCCGACCATGGCCAAGGTGCTTCGCATTGCGGGGCGCTCGCGGCTTAACATTCTTATCTCGGGAGGAACGGGCTCTGGCAAAACGACGCTTCTAAACGCGCTGTCGCAAATGATCGATAACGGCGAACGTATCGTCACAATCGAAGACGCAGCTGAGCTTCAATTGCAACAACCGCATGTCGTCCGGCTCGAAACGCGTCCGCCTAACCTCGAAGGCACGGGCGAGGTCACGATGCGCGATCTCGTTAAAAACGCGCTTCGTATGCGTCCCGATCGCATTATTATCGGTGAGACGCGCGGCGGCGAGGCCTTGGATATGCTTCAAGCCATGAACACGGGACATGATGGATCGATGTCAACGGTCCACGCCAACCGCCCGCGCGAAGCGCTGATGAGGCTTGAAAACCTCGTTGGCATGGCTGGCGCAAACTTATCGCCGCGCGCGATCAGGCAGCAAATCGCTTCGGCCGTCGATATGATCGTACAGGTTTCCCGCATGCGCGACGGATCGCGTCGCATTTCGTACATAACCGAAATCACGGGCATGGAAGACGAAACGGTCACCATGCAGGACCTTTACAGCTGCGAAGTGACGGGAGAGTCGTCCGACGGACGCCTGACCGTTAATTTCAAGAACCATGGCCTTCGTCCGCATTTCCTGCCAAAAGCCGCATATTTCGGCCTTGAAAGACAAGTTATGGAGACGTTGGATTCATGATTATATCTGCGCGCACGATGTATCTTTACCTTGGCGCCGGTGTTTTTGTGCTTGCATTGATCCTTATGGCTTTTTCGGACGGGTCGACAGATCTCGAAAAAAGGTTGGAGCGCGTTGGCGGGGAAAAAAAGAATTGTCCCCAGAATCCGGATTTGCCGCATAGCGTCCGGTCGAATAAGGACAGCACCATTCCCTTGATTGACCGGCTTGTTAAGTTGTTGCCGAATCCCGATAAAATGCGCATCCGCCTTTCTGCGACAGGGAAAAACATCGCGCTCGGCGAATATATGCTGATGAACGCGTTGCTTGTCCTCGTTTTTCATGTGATCTTTTCGCAAGTGAGGATGGAAAAGATCGTGGCGCTTCCTTTGTCCTTCGTGCTTGGGCTTGGACTGCCACACGCGATCGTCGGATTTATGGCCGCGCGTCGGAAAAAGAAATTTATTGCGAGTTTCCCCGAAGCCATCGACACCATGTGCCGTGGAATTCGGTCGGGACTTCCAATCACGGAATCGATCAGCGTCATGGGCCGTGAGATGCCTGACCCCATGGGCATCGAATTTTGCCGGATTAGCGATAGCATCAGACTCGGCATGACTCTTGAAGACGCCATGTGGGACGTTGCGCAGCGGATTGATTCTGCCGAGTTCCGCTTTCTCATTATCGCGATGTCGATTCAGCGTGAAACGGGCGGCAATCTGGCTGAAACGCTCGGCAACCTGTCGGAGCTGATCCGCAAAAGGCGTCAGTTGCGCCTGAAGGTCAAGGCCATGTCTTCCGAAGCCAAGGCCAGTGCGATGATTATCGGCTCGCTTCCGTTCATCATGCTGATCATTCTGGGATTGGTTAACCCCGAATACGTGTCGGTTTTATTCACTCAAATGCAAGGACGCGTGTTGCTGGGAATTGGTTTCGGATGGATGTCGCTGGGATGGACCGTCATGATGAAAATGACGCACTTTGAGGTCTGACATGTCGCTCGAGCGCCTGATGTATAACCCAAATTTATACCCAGCCCTCAGCATTTTAGGCGTCATAATCGTCGTTGCCGCTATATGGAATAGCCTGATGGATAAGGAGCCGTCAGCGGATCGTCTGAAAAGCGTTTCAGGCCATCGCGACGAACTTAGCCGCATGGAGAAAAAAAAGAAGTATAATCACCGCGAAGGTCTCGTCTCGAGCAATACGCTTAAAAGCATTGTCGATAAGCTTCGGCTCGAACGGGGCAAGCAAATGCGCGATATTCGGCTTAAACTGGCGCGCGCCGGATACAGGTCTCGCGAAGCGGTCATGGCGTATCTGCTTATGCGCTTGATAGCGCCGATAGGAATGGGGCTCGTCGGATTCTTCCTGATCTTCGTTGTGCAAGCGTTCAAGATGGAGTTTATATTCAAGGTTCTGTCCTTGGTCCTGTCGGTGATCGTGGGTTTTGCGCTTCCGGAAATATTTATCAAAAACCAGTCCCAAAAAAGAGCCGACGTCCTGCGCAAGGCGATGCCTGACGCGCTTGATTTAATGGTTATCTGTGCCGAAGCGGGGCTTAGCCTTGATGCGTCACTTACCCGCGTCAGCAGGGAATTGGCGCATTCTGGTCCTGAACTGGCCGAGGAAATAGGACTAACGGGCGTTGAACTAGGGTTCTTTCCAGAACGAAGTCAGGCCCTTCAGAATCTTGCCGATCGCGTGCCATTGCCAGGCGTTATGGCTCTTGCGAATACGTTGATGCAAACTGAAAAATACGGAACGCCTTTGGCTCAGGCGCTCAGGGTCTTGTCTGCCGAGATGCGCAACGAGCGCATTATGGCGGCAGAAACCAAGGCGGCCAGGCTTCCCGCGACGCTGACCGTTCCGATGATTCTGTTTATTCTCCCCCCATTATTTGTCGTTCTGTTGGGGCCGGCAATACTCAAGGTCATGCAGTTGATGAAATAAGCGCTTCGTTTAAAAAACAAAACAGGCAAGTCACGCTTTTTCCTTAAGCTTTCAAGGGCTTCAATAGGTCGGCGAAGGGGATTATTAGTTTATCTTCTTGAAAAAAGTTAAAGGCATTGCGTTTCTATTGCTCTTTCCTTTTTTCTCGAACAGTCAAGAACCGTCCCGAAAAGGCTTCCCTTTAAACCGTCCGCGGTTTAGAAATATACTTCTCCGATTCACCAGCGGTTGCGTTCGGCACATGTCTTTGCGATATCTATCTTATACTGGCAGCGTGTTGTCATTTCTCGTTATCGTTCTTAGTGTGTCGGGGCGGGCGGACGCGGGGATTCCTCTTTCCGTCCAGACATACACTGACGACGCTTTGCCCATAGAACCACCTCTTTCAGGTGCCTATCCGGGCCGCCCTCTTTCTGCCGGAAGCTTGACCCTTGAAGACGTTCTTAACGCGCATGCACCGGCGAAGAAGTCGCGCGAACGTTCGTCCGGACCTGCGGCGACCGAGATGATGATGTCGCAAGGCATCGATGCCGTTCTTAAAAAGTACACCATGCCGCCGACGAAAGCGCCGGAGTCTTCGTTAATCGGCGTTTCGGCGATACCGCAACCTTCGCCGGAAGCGGCAATGCGCCCGGCTAAAGAGTCCGCCGTCCAATACCGTCCGGGACAAGCGCCCAAGAATCTCGGCAGCGAAGAGAAAAATGCGTCAACGGAAACTGACGCGAAAACAGACGGCGACACGGACGCCTGCGTTTCTCAAGTTCGCAAATGGGAAAAGAGCTGTATCGAAGCCGGATATCCGCCGTCTTTTGTCGGCAAAGTCGTTGGCGAAACCCGGATCGGATGTACGGACGACTCCCTGCATGACTTTTGGGTAACAAATACGTGTGCGCCGCCTGAACAGGCGCCCGACGCAACGTCCAAGGAAGAACAAGAGGCGTCATCGGAAGAAAAAGCGGAAGATGAAACGCCATCCGTTCTTTCGGATAAGGCCGAAGTTCCAAAAATAATCCTTGATCGCGACGAAGATGAGGACGAGGACGAGGACGAAGAAATAAAAGACAAAAACAATGCGCAAACTGAAAAATCTGAAGACAGCGAACCTCGTGTCGACATTCCCGACGCGCGCGAGTTGTCGGCGGCAAGGCTTGCGGCATCGAACGCGACCGAGGATTTATGCGGCGAAGCCTCGGAGATCATGGCGTACGAAGCGCCCGATAAGAATCTATGCCGAGTTGGATCTTCCAGCGCAGTTAACGGCAGCGGACCGTGGACGTGGACGTGCACGAATGTGCAGGGGGCAGTGTCGACGTGCAAAACGCTCTCCTTGAAAGGAACGGAACAAGATTCCGCGCCGGCGCTTGGAAATTCCTCGGATGTTTCCCCCGCGCCTGAACCGGTTCCCGAATCGGCTAAGACGGAACCCACTTCCGACAATTCCGGCCATTATTTGAGATTGCAACCAGCCCCGACGCCTTCCGCCCCGGCCGTAGAGCCCGTTTGCGGTTCAGCCGACGGCGAAACGGCAAAGAAAGCCCCAGTTTCCCGTCTGTGCAAGGAAGGCAAAGCCAGCAAGGTCCGTGGAGCAAATCCTTGGAAATGGGATTGCATCATGGGCAAAAAGAAAGTCTCGTGTGCCACAAAGAAGGTGTCTGCCGAGGCTGTTGTCTCAAAAGAAAAAGCCCCCGTGGTTCTAGCGCCTCAGGAGTCGTTTTTAAAGTCTCCGGCATCGGCTGCGCAGCCTGTCGAAGCCAAGGAGGACGAGCCACCCGAAAATACGCTTGCGCCGTCGGTTTCCGAGAGCAAGGAAGCGGTGCCCGCTGCCCAACAAGAACCCGAAACAAAGCCATCGACTCAGCCGCGCGCAAGGCTAGAGCTTACGCCGGAAATGGCGACGATTGCTTTTGAACCCAATTCCGAAACGGCGGCGGCCTCTGCGCAGGGCGCGCTCGACAAACTTGCTGCGGCCTTGTCGGAAAATACCGATGCGCGTATTTCCCTGATCTCGTACGCCGAAGGGTCAGAGGGCAATCCTCAAAGCGCGCACAGGCTTTCGCTGGCGCGGGCCTTGGCCGTGAGGGCCTTTTTGTCGTCGAAAGGCATACCGGAAAGCCGAATGGATGTCCGGGCCGAAGGCTCGAACGTGCCGTCCGGTTCTCCTGACCGGGTTGACGTTAAAGTCAATGATTAGAAATAGTTCCATGCAATGATAAGGTTAAAAGAAGTCGGTTCCCGTCTCTTGGGGCGGGTGCGCTTTGTGACTTTTTTGTGACTTATTTTCTTGCTTTCTTAGTATATTTTGTATAGTCATACCCGCGAGTTAAGGAGATTCTGGGTTGCAGTCGATGCCTAGTCCGATAAAATCGGAAAGCTGAGTATCGCGTCGCACCAAGGGTTGCCGAAATAAAACCGAAGCAAGGCTTGCGGAATTTTGGCGCTAACTCGGCGCGGGTGTCGTGGTGATGCCGGCCTATGCTTACGACTAAAGGATGAGAGACAATGGCGACAGGTACAGTCAAGTGGTTCAACGGCACAAAAGGTTATGGGTTTATCCAACCGGATGCCGGTGGCGCAGACGTTTTTGTGCACATCAGTGCCGTGGAACGCGCCGGGTTGCGCGATCTTCGCGAAGGCCAGAAGCTTAGCTATGAATTGGCGACCGAAAAGGGCAAGACGTCGGCGGCCAACCTCAAGGTGGTCGACGCTTAATAAGCGCGAAAAAGCTTAAAAGGGCGACCGATATTTCGGCCGCCCTTTTGTTTTGTAGATTGCTTCTTTTGACCGGAGCAATGCTCCAGAATTACGTTCCGCTGCCACGCGATTTATTTATGTTGGGGCGTGGGTGGCTAAGATTGCCAATAAGTTCGCGTAAGATGGAATTTTTCTGGCCGAACGTCGGCGTTGCGCGATCGACCGGCGACGCGTCGTTGGCCATGGACAAATCAAGATCGTTGACGGCAACTACGACGCCCTTGTCGTCGAAATCGACCTCAATGGATTGCCGCTTAAGAACGTCGGGCGATAAAAAAGAATACTGCTCCGTTTCCTGACCTATATAATACCAGACATTCTCATCGAAGGTGCTGATGGCCGTCGGCGTTCCAAGTTTTGTTGCGACTTGTTCGCGCGTGGTTTCTCCGGGCTTGATCTGGCTCACGACATCGGGGTCCAGCAGGTTGCCGCGATTAGCCAAGGTCGGCTCACAGGCCACGAGCGCGAGAAGCAAAGGAAAGAGAAGCAGACAGCGTTTTTTCATATAAAAATCGTTCCAATTTCTGGTAGCGTACGTGCCATTAAACAAAAAAGCCCGACGGGGTTCAAGGTATATCGCATGAACATTCCGACACCAGAGTTTTCCCGTATTATCAATGTTTCGCGCATCCCACCCAAAGGAATGGAGGAGCACATCGAGGCCAAGCCTGCGGAACGCGAGGCCCTTGTCGCACGGTTTGGCCTTGTCGATCTCCCGAAACTCGTGGCGCGCATCGTTTTAATGCCGGGGGACCGGCAAGCCGTTCAAGCCTTGGGCGAGATCGAGGCCGAAATCGTCCAGAAATGCGTCGTCACGCTTGAGCCAATCGCTAACCGCTTGAAGCTGAACGTTGAAGTCGTTTTCCTGCCAAAAGAAGTGGAAAAACTTCCTGACGACATATCGCTTGACGATGTTGACGACGAATTCGAATACTATTCAGGCGGAAAAATCGACATAGGCGAACTGGTTGCCCAACACCTTGGCGTCAACATAGACCCATATCCGCGAAAAGCCGAAGCCGAGCTAAAACAGACGGAATTTGGCCAAAAACCAGAAAAATCGCGGCCCTTCGCCAGACTAGGGGTTGTCATAAAAACCAAGAAAAACAAGGGGAAAACTCCAGAAAAGTCCTAAAGAGAGCTTTGTTGCTTGCATCCACAAAGAAAAGGCATTAAGTAGGTGCTCCGTGCGCTTCCCGTCATGCGGTGGCGCATTGTTTGTTGGTTCGTTAGAACCGCAGTTTTATTGGATTATTTGTGAGTTAAAGATGGCCGTTCCTAAGAAGAAAACATCGAAGTCCGTTCGCAATATGCGTCGGTCGCACCATGCCCTTTCGGCAACGAATTCGGTTGAATGCCCTAATTGTGGCGAACCCAAGCGGTCGCACCATGTTTGCGTCGCTTGCGGACACTATGGCGAACGCTCGGTCGTAAAGTCGAAGAAATCGGCTGACTGAGAATGGCGTCCTCGCGGGATTGGCGCGTGGGCGTCCTTGGGTTATGCTCGGGCTTCTTCAAAGCCCGAGTTTTCAATTTCGCAAGGGGTGCGCAAATGCCGTTAAATTTTGCCGTTCTTGCGACCTTCTCTTCCGGGTTCCGTCGGAACCTTCGTTTTCTCTCTCTGCCGCAAAAAGGCGCGTTAGCGGATGCGGGACTTCAATGGCGGTAAATTCTTCTTCAAAGCCTCTCGTTCTGGCGCTTGACGCCATGGGAGGCGATAACGCGCCGTCCATCGTCATCGAGGGCGCGGCCTTGGCGCGCATGCGCTATCCCGACGTCAAGTTTTTGTTCTTTGGCGACGAAATGAAACTCGCGCCGCTTATCGCCGCGCATCCGATCCTTCAGGATTGCAGCGAACTTCGTCACGCGCCCGACGTCATATCATCCGACATGAAGCCTTCCTTGGCGTTGCGTCAGGGGCGGAATTCCAGTATGCGCTTGGCGATCAACGCCGTAGCGAACGGCGAAGCCGATAGCATCGTTTCTGCCGGCAACACTGGTGCCTTGATGGCGATGGCAAAATTCGTTTTAAAAACGCTTCCGGGCATTGAGCGTCCCGCCATTGCGACCCTGATTCCAACCCGGATGGGCGAAACAGTGATGTTGGATCTCGGTGCGAACATTGAGTGCGACGCCGAAAATCTCGTTCAGTTCGCGTTGATGGGCGCGATTTTCTGCAATACCGTTTTAGGCCGTGCGGATCCTACGATCGGTCTTCTCAACATAGGCACCGAAGAACTTAAAGGGCACGATGAGGTCCGCATTGCCGCGTCGATCTTGCGTGATCGGCCCTTTCCGGGGCGTCTGCATGGATTTGTTGAAGGAAACGACATCACAGCTGGAACCGTCGATGTCGTTGTGACCGACGGTTTCAGCGGCAATATCGCGCTGAAATCCATTGAAGGCGCGGCGCGCCTCGTTTCCCATTTTTTGAAAGAAACGTTTGTATCGTCCATATTTGCCAAGATCGGCTATCTCTTCGCTCGCGGTGCGCTCAAGCGTCTCGGAAAAAGGGTCGACCCGCGGCGGTACAACGGCGCGATGTTCCTAGGACTGCAAGGCGTTTGCGTCAAAAGCCACGGCGGAACGGACGCCGAGGGCTTTGCCAACGCCATAGGCGTGGCCTACGGTCTCGTGTCGTACGGATTTAACGAGCGAATCGCTGCCGAAGTTGCCGTTCAATATGGCCTTGCGGCAGCAGCCGAAGAGTCGGGAGGCTCGCGATGATCTTGCGCTCGGTATTTCTCGGATGCGGGGCGTACTTGCCCGAGCAATGCCTTGCGAACGACGAGTTGATCGCCAAGCATAATCTCGATAGCACGAACGAATGGATCGAACGCCGCACGGGCATTTTGCAACGCCACATCGCGGCACCCGGCGAAAAAACGTCGGATCTTGCAACGGCTGCGGCGCGAGCCGCGCTGGCGAACGCCGAAATCGAGGCAAAAAATATCGATGCCGTTATCGTGGCGACGACGACGCCTGATGACAGGCTTCCGGCTACGGCGGCCCGTGTTCAGGCCAATCTTGGCATGGAGAAAGGCTTTGCTTTCGATATTCAGGCTGTTTGCTCCGGATTCATCTACGCGCTTACGATGGCGGACAATCTTATCCGACTTGGGCAGGCGCATCATGTCCTTGTGATCGGTGCCGAAACCCTTTCGAGGCTTCTCGATTGGACAGACCGATCTACCTGCTTCCTTTTTGGCGATGGCGCGGGCGCTGTCGTTCTTGGCCCCAAAGAAGGTAAGGGGATGAACGCCGACCAAGGCATATTGACGACGGATCTTTACAGCGACGGGCGGCATTATGACCTTTTGAAAACCGACGCCGCAGGTTTTATTCGCATGGACGGACAGGAAGTTTTCCGGCATGCCGTCAAAAATTTGTCCGACGTCGTTGACGAAGTGTTGGCAACGACAGGCCTAAAACCCGAAGAGATCGATTGGCTTGTGCCGCATCAGGCGAATTTACGCATTATCGAAGGCGCGCGGAAAAAGCTAAAATTGCCGCTTGAGCGCGTTGTTATCACGATTTCCAAGCACGCGAACACCTCTGCTGCCTCGATCCCGCTTGCGCTATCGGCGGCGGCCCACGACGGACGCATCCAGCGCGGTCAGCTTCTTCTTTTAGAGACAATGGGTGCCGGCTTCACATGGGGCGCTGCAATAGTGCGGTGGTAAGGAATCAAGCGATAATATCCGGCAACAGCTTGCTTTCCGTACGCAGGATTTCGTCGCGCAGAATAAGCTTCTTTTTCTTCAGGCGCTGAATCTGGATCATATCCGGCACAGGCAACTGCGACAGCGCCGCGATGGCATCGTCAAGATCACGATGCTCAGCCTTCAGCTGGGCCAGCAATTCTTTCAATTTTTCCTGTTCGTTCATATATCGCGCATGCGTACGTTAGGCTCTCATACCAATCCCGGATCAAAGGGAAACGAAGGGGAGACAATAAAAATGCCTAAATCTCCGTTATTCGTTCCGCACCGTCTTTTGCGGCATTTTTACTTCGTCTTCCGCGTCTCCTCGATTCTCTGAGGCCGATACTTTTGTGAGTATATCAGAAAAATAAGGCTAAAGCCACGAAAGTTCCCTCTCGATGTTAATAAAAAAGGCGGGGAATATCCCCGCCCTTTTCTTTGTCGGTCAAACCGATTATTTCAGTTCGACGGAAGCGCCGGCCGCTTCTAAAGCCTTCTTAAACTTTTCGGCATCGGCCTTGCTGACGCCTTCCTTAAGGGGCTTCGGAGCGCCTTCGACCAGATCCTTGGCTTCCTTGAGGCCCAGACCTGTGATCGCGCGAACTTCCTTAATGACTTCAATCTTCTTGTCGCCGGCCTTTGCGAGTACAACCGTGAATTCGGTCTTCTCTTCGGCGGCGGCGGCAGGCGCGGCACCGGCAACGGCAGCGACAGCGACCGGCGCGGCGGCGGAAACGCCCCACTTCTCTTCAAGCTTCTTCGACAGTTCAGCGGCTTCCAGAACCGTCAGCGTGGACAATTCGTCGACCAGTTTATCAAGATTAGCAGCCATTTATTTTCTCCTTTAGTTAAACGATAGTTGGGTTGAGTTGTAAGACGGATTATGCTTCCTGACGCCCGCGGGCCGACAGAACGCGAGCCACTTGCCCGGCAGGAGCCGAAAGTACGCACGCGATCTTTGTTGCGGGAGCCTGCAGCAAACCGACAATCTTGGCGCGAAGCTGATCGAGCGACGGCAAAGACGCCAAAAACTTGATTTGAGCTTCTTCCAAAACCTCGCCGTTCATCACGCCGCCGACGATTTTAAACTTGTCGTTTTTCTTCGAGAATTCGACGGAAGCCTTGGCGGCCGCGACGACGTCTTTTGAATAAGCCAAAGCCGTAGGACCCTGAAGAAATTTTTCAAGGGCGGCGAACTTGGTGCCTTCGATGACGTGTCTGACGAGCGTGTTTTTCGCGACTTTCAGGTTGACGCCTTCTTTGCGCATCGCGACGCGAAGATTACGCGTCTGATCGGCATTGAGGCCAAGCTGTTGGGCCACGACAATGATTTCCGAATCCTTGATATCGGCATTGATTTCGGCAATCAGATCTTCCTTGGCTTGCCGATTGGGGCTGATGTGTTCTGTCATAAACGACTCCTTCCGACGGTCGATAAATCAAGCAAAAGGCCGCAGCGGCGGCGAAAAACTTCAAATTGTCGGAGAAGAAGAGAAAGACAACCAACCAAGGCAAAAGCCTTCGGTATATGGCATCTTGTCCCGTCTATTGCCGGCAAATTTAAGCTTTCTATTAGAAAGCGCCTGCAGTCTCCGACAGGGGCCTTGTTTCCAAGGCAGGAGGGGTTCTAACTCAACCCCCCTCTAAAAAGCAAATAAAAAGATAAAATAAAAAATATTAACCATATGTTCTGGATCGCGGCTTTAGATTCAGTATAGTCAATCCTGTTGATTCGCTTTGATATTAATCCCATGCTCCGCCTTTTAGCCGCTTGCCTTATCGCTCTTGTTTATGCTTTTCCTGCCTTTGCGGGTCAGTCCGAGGCGCGCGAGGTTGCGCGGTTGAACAACTGTCCCCCCAAAAAGATCGAGGTCGTTCAAAACTATCCGGGCGGCGTCGGCAAGGTTGTTTACAAGGTATCGTGCAACCTTCCCAAAACGACGGAGGAAAACAAAGAAGGCGCGGACGCCATTCTGATCCAATGCGACCAGTCCCTTTGCTCTTTGATCCGTTCTGTGGCGGCCTCGCAGAAGTAGCCGTTTTTAGAGGATCGTTTTAATTTTTGCTTGTTCGGCAAGCTGTCCTGATTTCTCCGTTTTGATTCCATAGGAGTCAATCGCGCCCTAGCCATGTCTTCAAAGGTTCGATAAAGTTTATTAATCGATTCTCACTGTGGTCTGCCCGATGTCGCGTCCTCTCGTTCGTTCCCGTAGCCGTAAATCCACGGCATTGCTTCCCCCATCCCTTTACGAGGGGCTGGCCAAATTTGTCCGAACGATATGCGGCGGCATAATAGTGGCGACGGCTTTGGGGCTCGCGCTTTCCTTGGCGACGTATTCGCCGCACGATCCTTCGCTTAACACCGCAGCTATCGACGGCGCGCAGAGGGGCGTTCAAAACCTATGCGGCGTTTGGGGCGCCTATAGCGCCGATATCTTGTGGCAATTCTTTGGGTTCGCGGGGTTTATTCTTCCGGTCGTTATTGGCGCATGGGGCTGGCGTTGCGCGTCGGGCAACGGCGTCGAAAGGCTCGGATGGCGGCTTTTCGCGACATTGGCGGCGATGACGACGGGAAGCATCGCGCTGGCCTCGGCGAAAATATCGCTGCCGTTTGTCAAAGTTTCGGTCGACGGCGTTTTTGGGAAAATTATCGGCGCGTGGCTTTTGTCTCTATTACCGTTCTCTTGGAGTCCCGCAGTCCTCGGCCTTTTCTTTTTCATTCTGACGATATTGGGCGTTTATCTGTCGTGTGCGCTCTCCGTTGACGAATGGCATTTTGTAGGCGATGCGATCCGCGCGGGCATAGCCGCCGTTGTATCCTATGCGCACAAAGCAGCTTGTTCCCTGTGGCAGGCCGTGCGTCGCCGGAGCGACAGTGACGACGACGTTTTTGAGGAAGAAGACGAAGACCTTGAAAGCGAAGAAGATCTTTTCGAAGAGCCCAAAAAGGAAGAAAAGAAGCCTCAAAAGCCCGAGAAAATAAAAGAAACAAAGGAAGCGAAAGCGCCGCTTATCAAACGTCCAGCGGCGACTGCGCGTCAATCGCGGCTAGCGCTCGATTACAACACGGAATATCCGCTGCCGTCGCTCGATTTCCTGAACTGGCCGGAAAGCGCCAGGCAACAGGCGCAAATTTCCGAAGATGCGCTTGAAAAGAACGCCAAGATTCTCGAAACAGTTCTTGAGGATTTTGGCGTCAACGGCCAAATATTGAAAGTCAGCCCCGGTCCTGTCGTAACGCTTTACGAACTCGAACCGTCGCCGGGCACGCGCGCCGCGCGCGTCGTATCACTTGCCGACGACATTGCGCGCAACATGAGCGCGGTATCCGTTCGTGTCGCGACAATTCCGGGGCGCAACGTGATTGGCATCGAAATGCCGAACGCCAAACGCGAGATCGTCTATTTGCGCGAACTACTAAGCTCCGGCGTCTATCACGAAACCAAGGCCGTTTTGCCTCTTGTTCTCGGCAAAGACATCGCAGGTAACCCGGTCGTGGTCGATCTCAGCCGCATGCCGCATCTGCTGATCGCGGGCACGACGGGATCGGGAAAATCGGTAGCGATCAACACGATGATCCTCTCGCTGCTCTATCGTCTGCCGCCGCAGAAATGCCGATTCATCATGATCGATCCCAAAATGCTCGAACTGTCCGCGTACGAAGGGATCCCGCACTTGTTGGCGCCGGTGGTTACGGAACCTAAAAAGGCGATCCTCGCGCTGCGGTGGACCGTGCGCGAAATGGAAGAACGCTACCGCGCGATGTCGAAACTCGGCGTGCGCAACGTCGACAGCTACAACGTGCGCTTGCGCGATGCCGCAAAGAACGGCGAAAACCTTATGCGCACGGTGCAAACGGGCTTCGACCGCGAAACCGGAAAACCGATTTACGAAGAGCAACCGCTCGATCTAACGGAGCTTCCCTACATCGTGGTTATCGTCGATGAAATGGCCGATTTGATGATGGTCGCAGGCAAAGAGATCGAAGCCGCCATTCAGCGCCTTGCGCAAATGGCGCGCGCGGCGGGCATCCATATTTTAATGGCGACGCAACGTCCCTCGGTCGATGTCATCACGGGCACGATCAAGGCCAACTTTCCGACGCGCATCAGCTTCCAAGTCACCTCGAAAATCGACAGCCGCACGATTTTAGGCGAGCAGGGGGCCGAGCAGCTGTTGGGTCAGGGCGACATGCTCTATATGGCAGGCGGAGGCCGCATAATGCGCGTCCATGGTCCCTTCGTGCGCGACGAGGAAGTCGAACACGTGGTTAAATTCCTCAAAGCGCAAGGCGAGCCGGAATACCTCGACGAAGTGACGGAAGACGATGGCCGCGCGATCGGCGAAGAAGGCGGCAGCGACATGTTCGGCCTTTCTGGGAACTCCGGCGACGATTTATACGACAAGGCCGTTGACGTGGTTTTGCGCGAACGCAAAGCCTCGACAAGCTTCATCCAGCGTCAACTTCAGATCGGTTACAACAAGGCCGCGAATCTAGTCGAACGTATGGAACGCGAAGGTCTCATCGGCCCGGCCTCGGCGACCGGAAAACGCGAGATTTTTGGAAGGAATCTGAAGGATGAGGAAGGATAAAGTTTTTCTTAACCCTACTCACGTAGGCCTGTATATGCTAACGCATTGATGTATCTTTGTCTCTTCTTCCAATCAGATCTTCCGTGGGCCGACCGCACCAAAGATATTCGAGCGACGCCTCGATTTTGCTTTTGAGCAGTTTGTTGCTCATTCCGTCTGCTTCGACAGCGGCAACCTTGACGTGGAACAATGCGGCGGACACGGATTGGTCAGAGGCAGGAAACTGGGCCCCATCTTCCGTTCCGACGGCGTCCGATACTGTTATAGTCAACCTTGGTTCAACGGGTCCGCAAATCGCTACATCCGGAGCCACAGCATCCGTGGTCGAGATCGGAACGACCTCGACAGGGGGCACGCTCAGCATCCTTGGCGGTGGCATTCTTGAAGATACGCGGGCGTATCTCGGCTACAACGACGGGTCGTTCGGAACAGCGACAGTGTCGGGGCCGGGATCAAGCTGGGTTCATTCAAGTTCGTTTTATGTTGGTAATTACAGCAACGGCATATTAACGGTGCAAGACGGCGCAAGCCTTAGCGACGGCACAGGGTATATTGGACGCTACGATACTTCTATCGGCACAGCCACCATTTCCGGTTCCGGGACGACATGGAACAATACGTCCGGCATATATGTCGGGACATATGGCGAAGGAATAATGACCGTTGAAGATGGGGCCGAGGCGAACAGCGATCTTCATATTACTCTTGGGAACTATTCCGACAGTTTCGGCACGATCACCGTGACGGATGCGGGCTCTCTTTTGGAAGCTGATTACGATCTATATATCGGCGCGAACGGCAATGGTGTTTTAAACGTGCTGAACGGCGCCACGGTTACAGACGGCAGAGGCGGTTTTTTGGGATATAATTCCAGCTCGATAGGAACGGCAACTATATCGGGATCGGGGTCCAGTTGGTCCAGCGCGACGACGCTTTCCGTCGGCAGTTCAGGTGCCGGCGTATTAAATATTCTAGATGGAGGCCGCGTAAGCGACACCCACGGCTATATCGGTCGCTACAGCGGATCCACGGGTACGGCAACAGTATCGGGTGCAGGGTCGAAATGGACTAATACCTCATACTTTGTCATAGGCAGGGAGGGCACGGGAACTCTGACCGTTTCAAGCGGTGGCGAGGCGGGATGCGATGACCGATCATACATCGGTTATTATGACAATTCGAACGGAACATTGAACATCTTATCCGGCGGACTCTATACCGATACGTTCGGCTATCTCGGTTACGAGGCCGGGTCAACCGGAACGGCCACGGTGTCGGGAGCGAATTCGCGCTGGATAAACTCGAGCTATTTCCATGTGGGATATTACGGTGCGGGATCAGTAACCATTTCCGACGGAGGCCTGATCGATGGCGGCTCCGCTGCCGTTATCGGGAACTATGACGGATCCAGCGGCACGCTGAACGTTTTGGCCGGAGGGGAACTGTCAAGCGTTGCCACCAATATAGGCCTTTACGCCGGCTCGAGGGGCGCGGTGACCGTAACGGGGG
>CAYVBP010000001.1:43534-77306 GCA_964449155.1 uncultured Rhodospirillaceae bacterium
GCCACCAATATAGGCCTTTACGCCGGCTCGAGGGGCGCGGTGACCGTAACGGGGGCCGGAGCGATACTTAGAAACACCGGGAATGTTTCTTCCGGGATAGCAGGCACGGGTACGCTGACTGTATCAAGCGGTGGGCAAGCCATAAATGGCGCAATTGCAACTATTGGTTATTCAAACGGCTCAACCGGAACCCTGAATGTTTTGTCTGGCGGAAGTTTTTCGAACACAGAAGCCTATATCGGGCGTTCAAGCGGTTCGATCGGCACGGCCACGGTAAGCGGAAGCGGTTCTGTCTGGACAAATGCGGGCGACCTTTACGTCGGGGAGAGCGGAACCGGGACGCTGACTGTTGCCGACGGCGGCGAGGTGAGCGCCGATGTCGTATACATTGCCAGCGTTTCCGGATCTGTCGGCACGATGAATATCGGTGCCGCATTGGGATCTGCGGCTGCGACGGCCGGTACTGTGACGACAAGCAGCGTGGTTTTTGGCGCAGGCGCCGGCACAATCGTTTTCAACGTCGCGGACCCGTTTTATGTTTTTTCCCCGGACGTAGCGGGAAGCGGTGCTATAAAAGTGGATTCAGGCGTTGTCGCATTTACCGGCGATGACAGCGCCTATTCCGGAACGGCTACTGTCGCCTCCGGTGCGACGCTTGAGGCCGACGGCGCTTTCTCCGGCACGGTTTCCGTTGCTGACGGCGCAACTTTGCGCGGTACCGGATCTCTTGATTCTCTTGTGCTTGCGTCCGGCGCGACGATTGCTCCCGGCGTATCTCAATCTACATCGACAGGAACTTTGTCTGTTTCAGGCGCTTATACGCAAGCCGGGGGCGCCAATATGTCCGCAGTGATTTCGCCGTCTGCGGTCGGACAGTTGGTTGTGTCCGGCACGGCGTCTCTTGACGGCGCGCTGACCGTTACTCCCGTTGCGGGAACGTATATACGCGGGGCCACATATACCCTTGTTTCTGCGGCGTCTGTTAACGGGGCGTTCTCGTCGTTCGTCAACGCCGATCCTTCTATCGTGACATTAGCCCTTTCTTATGCTGACGATGCTGTTCATTTGATGACGAACAGCGGCGCTACAAACCTAACGTCAGCCGCAACGGGAGAAAATCAAGGCCATCTTGCGGCGGCGATCGATACCGTTTCTCCTTCGATTTTAAGCGGAAACTTTAACGACACTCTCAATGTTCTTGCGGCGCTTCCTTCGACTGGCCAAGCGCGAGCGCTTAACGAGTTAGCGCCTCATGTGTCTCCGCATCTGGCCTTAAGCGCAGTCCAAAACATGAGCGCGGTTTTTAACGTTCTTGCTGCGCGGATGACGATTGCTGTGCCTCGAAATATCACATTGGCGCAAGACTTCGGGCCGCGGGGCGAAGAGCGTGTGGCCGATGCCTACGGGAATTATTGGGGGCGTAACCGGGCGCTTCAAAGCGACTATACTGTATGGCTGCAGGGGGTTGGGGGAACGTCGACACTGACGGCCTCCGATGACGAAAGAATCGATAGCGCGATGGGTGGTGTGACAATGGGGATTGAAGCGCAGCTGACCCGTCGCAAACGTATAGGCATCGCGTTGGGTGCCGTGCGAACAGACTTAAGATCTTCACAAGGTGCGCAAAGGGTCGAACAACAAAGTTATACAGGTGGCCTGTATGGCGGTTATAACTTGGGCGCGTTTGCGTTGGATGCGTCCGCGTTAATAAACGCGAGCCAAGCGAGGATCTATCGCGATATATCCTTTTTAGGAGCGCGTGCGCGCGGTGAAACGAACGGCTTCGGCGGTGGCATCGAAGCCGGAGCCAGCTATCGTTTTGACCTTGACGACAAAGAAACAACGCTGACGCCGCGGCTAGGAGTTTCCTATGCATATAACTGGGAAAACGGATACTCGGAAACGGGGGCCGACGGTGCGAATTTGCAGATGAAGGGAAACGGGAAACACTATCTGCAAACGACCGTCGACATGATGCTGGAAACAAAAGTTTTAGTTTGGTTGGGAGACGATGAAACGCCCGATAGTCTTTATCCGCACATTCAGACAGGATGGGAACACAACATTCTAAATCCGGCGACGACTGTTGAGGCGTCGTTTGTTGATGTTGCCGGATCGGCTTTTTCGACGGTGGGGCAAAGCCCGGGCCGGGACGCTGCGAAGCTGGGCATGGGCTTTTCCTATATTCCGGGAGATATTCCGACATTGTCCGTTTATACGAACTACGGCGGAACATTTTTTGCCAAACAAACGTCTCACGTAGGAACGGGGGGGATCAAATATAGCTGGTAATAAAGCCATTACCGCTAATCCCCCCTGATTGCCTGATGCGCCTGTTTGATTGGCGCGCAGCACAGCCAAAGATTCGGCTCGAATTTTTCTGGCGGATTTGCTCGTAACGGGCTGTATCCGTTGAATTTTGGCTTGTCAAAGATACGCTTGCGCGAAATTTGCCGTTTCTTTCGTTAAAAGCGCGCTTTGTTTGCAGGTGTTTGAATTATTTCCTTTCGGAAAAATAAAGGCTGAGGCGGGCAACGATTTGTTCGCTGATTTCGTTGAGCGTTCTTTGATAGGCGTCATTGCGCGCAGCCTGTGCGCCGTACATTTCGTCGAGCCTATCGAAGCTTGCGACGCTGTGCGCCGTGGCGTTGACAAGCACCTTTCCAGACCGGTTGGTCAGCGTATAGTCGCCATACATGTCGAGCAAAGATCTTGTCGCGGTCGCGTTTGCGAGGATTCCCAAGTCTTGTTCAAAAGAACGGAGTCGGATGCTGAGCGTATGGGCCGGCTTTTGCGGACGGTTGGGGCCGATCATGCGGTCGATCAGGCAATTACGCAGGATTTGACCGTTGCGGTCGGGAATGTTGGCAATGGCAACGTTATTGAGGTCCATCGCAACGGGGGATCCGCTCGACCCGCCATGCGCCCCGTAGATCGGGCGAAAACCGCAGGCCCCAAGACAAAGAAGGGAAAGCATCAAGAACAGCGTTTTCGCGTTCTTTCCATTAACAACCGAGCGGGTTCGGACTTCGAGTCTCATGCGACGACATTAACGATGCGGTTAGGAACGACAATGACTTTTTTCGGGGACTTGCCGTCAAGGGCGCGTTGGACACCTTCTTCGGCTAAAGCCGCCGCTTCGGCTTCCTTGACGGGAAGATCTCGCGGCAAAGAGATCGTCGCGCGAAGCTTTCCGTTAACCTGAATTGCGACGGTCACTGTGTTTTCGATCAGCATTGCCGGATCGGCCTTCGGCCACGGCGTTTCAACGAGAAGCGTTTTATGCCCAAGCTTTTCCCACATCTCTTCCGCAACATGTGGAAGCATGGGGGCAATCAACTGGGTCAGAGCGTCGACCCCGGCGCGTAAGACCCCGGATTCGGCAGGATTTCCCGCATCGAGCTGGTCGAGCGCGTTCGACAGTTCGCGAATCTTGGCAACGGCGCCGTTGAAGTGGAAACGTTCATAAGCGTCGGAAACCTGCGCTATCGTGCGGTGAACTTGCCTGTATGTTTTTTCGGCTTTTTCGTTCCCCGGCTTGCCTGCGGGTTTTTCCGATGCGTCCTCTGCCGCTTTCCACAGGCGGTTAATGTATTTCCATGCGCCTTCGACGCCCGCGGATGTCCATTCGAGATCGCGATCCGGCGGACTGTCGGACAGCATGAAAAGTCTCGCCGTGTCCGCGCCGTAGCCGGAGATGATCTTGTCGGGATCGACGACGTTGCATTTTGATTTGCTCATTTTGTCGCCACGGAAAACCGTAACGGGGGCGTTATCGACAATCGCGACCGCAGTGCCGTCGGGGTTTTTCCTGACGGCTTCGGGATAAAGCCACACGCCCTCCACGTCTTTGTACGATTCATGGCAGACCATGCCTTGCGTAAAAAGGCCTGCAAAAGGCTCAGAGACCTTCAAATGGCCCGTTTTTTTCATCGCGCGCGCGAAAAAGCGGGCATAAAGCAAATGTAAAATCGCGTGTTCCACGCCGCCGACGTATTGATCGACGGGCAGCCAATATTCCGCAGCTGCGGGATCCACGGGTCTTGAAGCGTCTGTCGCCGAGCAATACCGCGCAAAATACCAACTGGAGTCAACAAACGTATCGCATGTGTCTGTTTCGCGTCGCGCGGGCTTGCCGCATTTGGGACAAACGGCATTTTTCCATGTGGGATGCGTATCGAGAGGATTCCCCGTTTTGTCGAACGTGACATCTTCAGGCAAAAGGACCGGCAGATCTTTTTCAGGAACGGGAACCGCGCCGCAAACATCGCAATGAACGATGGGGATCGGACAGCCCCAATAACGCTGGCGGCTGATGCCCCAGTCGCGCAGGCGATATTGGACCGTGCCCTCGCCTGCGTTGCGGGCGACGATCTCAGCGATCGCTTTTTTCTTAGCATCTTCGACGCACAGGCCGTCGAGAAATTTCGAGTTGATGAGCGTGCCGTCTTCGTCAAAAGCTTTATCCGCGACCAAAAACGTCGCGGCATCCGCTCCTTTCGGAAGGACGACGGGCGTAACAGGCAGGTAGTATTTGCGCGCGAAATCCAAGTCTCTTTGATCGTGCGCGGGGCAACCGAAGATCGCGCCCGTGCCATATTCCATCAGCACGAAGTTTGCGACATAGACAGGCAAAAGCCAATCGGCATCGAAAACGTGGGCGACCCTAAGGCCCGTGTCGTAACCCATTTTTTCCGCCGTCTCGAGCGCGACTTCGGACGTGCCGATTCGGTTGCATTCTGCGACGAAAGCGGCCAGTTTTTCGTCCGTCTTGGCCAATTCCAGCGCCATAGGATGATTGGGGGAAATGGCGACAAACGACGCCCCAAAAAGCGTGTCAGGCCGCGTCGTGAAGATTTCGATTTCCTTTTCCCGAATCCCAAATCCCGAATTCCGGATCCCGAATCTCACCTTCGCGCCTTGCGATTTGCCGATCCAGTTTTCCTGCATGATGCGGACTTTTTCGGGCCAACGGTCAAGCTCCCCAAGGCCTTTCAGCAAATCGTCGGCGAATTCCGTGATTTTCAGGAACCATTGCGACAGTTTACGCTTTTCCACGGGCGCGCCGGAACGCCAGCCTTTGCCGTCGATGACTTGTTCGTTCGCCAGCACCGTGTTGTCGACAGGGTCCCAGTTGACCCACGATTCCTTGCGGTACATCAGGCCCGTGTTAAAAAGATCGAGCAGCAGTTTTTGCTGATGTCTGTAGTACGGGGGATCGCACGTCGTGACCTCGCGGTCCCAGTCGAGCGCAAGACCCATGCTGTTAAGCTCGCGCTTCATGTTTTTTATATTTTCGTGCGTCCATGCGGAGGGGTGCACGCCTCTGTCCCGCGCCGCGTTTTCCGCAGGCAGGCCGAAAGCGTCCCAGCCCATCGGATGCATGACGTTAAAGCCTTGCGCTTTCTTATAGCGCGCGACGACATCGGATAGCGTATAGTTGCGCACGTGCCCCATGTGAATGCGGCCCGAAGGATAGGGAAACATCGACATGACGAAATATTTGGGCTTTGCCTTATCCTCGATGGCGCGGAAACATTGCTTCTCGGCCCATATTTTTTGCCATTTGGCTTCTGTGACTTGGGGATCGTAACGCATTGAACTTTTTTCCGGTTAATTACTAATATCAATTTCCGATCAGACTGAATCGAAAGGCGCGACGGGGACACAATAAAAATGCCGGAAAGGACAGGGAAGAACTTGCCCGACCTCTCAGGTATTTTTATTATGTCCCCCGTGTTTGGCAATAAAAACCTTTTTATTCTCCGATAGCAAGTCCCTATTGACAGAATCTTTTGGGACTTCTCTTGTAGGGACATGAATGTATCCGCAAAACTTCTTCAAACTGCTTTGGATCACCATCAGGCCGGTCGTTTCGACGATGCAGAAAGAGTTTGTTGCGATCTTTTATCGTCTGAATCCACAAACTTAGACGGTTTACGCCTTTTGGGGGGGCTTTGCCTTCGAAAAGGGCAGATGGCGCGCGCCATCGATTGTCTTCGGCAAGCCGCCGAGCAATTGCCCGAAGATGTTGAAGTCTTAACAAACCTAGGAACAGCATTAAGAAAGGCAGGCCAGAGCGACGAAGCGTTGACGCGTTACCGGCAAGCATTGACGGTAGATCCCGATTCTTCCTATGCGCTGAGCCATTTGGGAGATTATTTTTACGAAGCGTCTCGCCCAGCAGAAGCTTCCGAAGCCTATGGACGCGTCGTTAGTCTGTGCCCCGGCAATGCCGTGGCTTGTTTTAAATACGGCAACGGCTTGTTTGCGACGGGCAGGCTCGACAAGGCTGTCGCCGCGTACGTTCAGGCGTTGAAAATTAAGCCGGATTATCTTGAGGCTCTGGTTAATCTTGGCATGACTCTGACCCAGATGGGGATGGAGGCTCAATCGAAAAAGTGGCTGAGCCTCGCAGAAAGCTTGCTTCGGGCGCGAGTCGATGCCGAGCCGGGAAACGTCGTTTTACTGAATGCCTATGGCAACGTGCTTCTTTGGCTTGGAAAGATCGAGGACGCGGTCGTTCAGCATCGGAAGGCTTTACAGATCGCGCCGGATTTTGCCGATGCTACCGCCAATCTGGCGACGGGATTGCGCAATCTTAACCGGAGGGAAGAGGCGCTTGAGGTTTCTCGACGCGCGCTGCGCTTGATGCCAAATTCCGCCGATGCGCGGACTAATTTCGGCGTTTTGTATCAGGAAATGGCCAATCATGAGGATGCCTTAGCCGCTTTTGACGAAGCGCTGAGGATCAACCCGTCGTCGCTTTTCGCGCAGTGGAACAAGGCGCTGTCTTTGCTGGCGCTCGGACGATACAAGGAGGGATGGCGGCTTTACGAATCCGGACTTGGGATCGCGTCAATGCGCACAGGAGCCGCCGCCCTTGACCGTCGATGGAACGGCGAGGCTTTGAAGAACAAACGCCTTTTAATCCGTTGCGAACAGGGTTTGGGCGATAATCTTCAATTCATCCGCTATGCGGAAATGTGCAAGGCGAAGGGGCTTGCGGTCGCCGTTCTTGCGCCGCAGCCTTTGCACGGGCTTTTTTCGAATTGTCCGCATATCGACTCTTTGCACGCGTCCGTCGGAGATAGCGATTTTGACGTTGAAATCCCGATCATGAGCCTGCCGTTCGCCTTTGGCACTGAAGTGCATACGATCCCCGCCAGGGTTCCCTATTTGCAGGTTGGTTCAAGCGTTCGGGCTGCGTGGAATGAAAAGTTTGTCGATGCGGACGGCTTAAAAGTCGGGCTTGTTTGGGCGGGGAATCCGCGCGAGGGGCAAATCGGCGCGCATCTGACGGACAAGCGTCGCAGTATGGATCTTGAAACCCTTTGGCCTTTATTCAGCATCGGCGGCGTCCGGTTTTACAATTTGCAAATGGGTGAAAAGGCAAAGCAGCTTAATGCGTGCGAGCTGAAAGATCGCATTATCGATCTTATGCCGCTTGTTAAAGATTTTGAGGATACGGCGGCGATTATCGAACGCTTGGACCTTGTTATTTCTGTCGATACATCCGTCGCGCATTTGGCCGGGGGACTAGGAAAACCTGTGTGGGTCTTGTCGCGGTTCGACGCTTGTTGGCGCTGGTTAAGAAATCGCCCAGACAACCCGTGGTATCCGACCGCGCGCGTGTTCGGACAGCCGAAGCCGGGGGATTGGGAAAGCGTCATGGGGACCGTTGCGGAGGCTTTACGCAGGGAAGTATCGCGTTATACCAATCGTCGAATGAAGTGACTCGCGTGGGTCACGAGCGGTTGCGGGGAGCGTGGCGAAGGGATACAGGTGGTTCAATAAGATATAAGCGTACCGCAGAGCGAGTGAAGTCCAACGAAGGGGCCGCGTTCATTGGTTGCTTAGTATTAGTCGTCCTCGTCGAAACCAAACCTTTTTCGGGTCAAAGCCAGCAATAACCCCATCCCGATCGCAAGCGCGAAAAGGGATGAACCGCCGTAAGAAATGAAGGGCAGCGTCATGCCTTTGGCGGGGATCAGGCGCATGGTCGAGGCCAGATTAATCATTGCCTGAAGGCCAAATTCGACCAAAAGGCCGCTGACCGCGAGCACGATAAAAAGGCTATTTTCGCTCTCAAGCCTGCGAAGGCCGCGCAGGACGATAAAGGCGAACAAGCCGACGATCACAAGACACCAGATAAGGCCCAGTTCTTCCCCCGCGACGGCAAAGACGAAATCGGCATGCGCGTCGGGAATCGACATTTTGACTTTGCCCTGACCTGGGCCCGTTCCAAACAGGCCGCCGCTCGAGAAGGCATTGAGAGCGCGGTCGACTTGATAGGTGTCTCCAGTGCGGCTCAGAAACTTGTCCATGCGCAGCGCGAAATGCGGAAACGTATAGTATGCCGTAATCAGAAGCATGATGCCGGATACGGCGCTGATGCCGACAAAGATCAAGGGCAACCCGGCAAGAAAAAACTGGCCGAACCATATGACCGAGACAAGAAAGGCCATGCCGATGTCAGGTTGCATCAAAAGAGAAACAAGGATCGTCGCAAAAAGAGCGATATTGACGCTAAGCGCCGGAAAACCTCGGCGTTCGCACTGGCGCGTGAAAAGCCATGCGGCGACTACGGCGAACATGGGCTTGATAAATTCGGACGGCTGAATCGAGAAAAGGCCCGGAATCCGTATCCAGCGCACTGCGCCTTTGATCTCGGCGCCAAAAAACGGAGTCGCGATCAGAAGGGGCAGGAAAATCGCCAGCATCGCGACGGAGGCAATCCGGATTTTCCGGGGAGACAGAAGGGAAACGCCAAAAAGCACGCCGATTGCGGGGACAAGCATCGCGAGATGGCGCTCGACGAAGTAAAAATTGCTCCAGCCGTGCTTAATCGCCACAGCGGGCGTGGATGCCTGAATCAAAAGGATTCCGAACCCCATAATGACGACAAGCGCGCCCAAAATCCACCGGTCGACCGTCCACCACCAGCGGCCGAGAACGGAACGGTCCGAGCGGGTCAGCGTCGGCATGCGTCGCCTTTCGTAATTTTCGAGATTTCGTTCATATATTGGTCGCTGCGGTCATATTCGTTCTTGAAGACGCCGAAGGATGCAAAGCCCGGGCTGAGGACTATCGCGTCGCCTTCTTTCGATACGGCAACAGCCGCCTCGAAAGCTTCGGGCATCGACCGTGCAACGCGAAGATTCGGCAGGTCCTTGAGGACGCGGTCGCTGCCCGTTCCCGCGATCAAGACGTTGCGGATAGCGTTGGTCGCGATGTAGCCCGTCAGCTTGTCGATGGGCAATCCCTTATCCGCGCCGCCGAAGATCAGAACGACCGCCGAAGCCGGAAAAGCTGTCAGAGCCGCCAACGTCGCTTCCTGCGTTGTCGCGTTCGAATCGTTATAAAATTTCCGTCCTTGCCATGAAGAGACGTATTGAAGCCGTCCCTCAACCGCGTTAAAATCGCGCAAAGCCGCATTTGCCGTTTCTTCGTCTGCGCCGCAGGCAAGAGCAGCCGTTTTTGCCGCGCCTGCGTTCGTCAAATTATGCGCGCCGGGAATACGCAATGCGAAAGATGGCGGCAGAGCGTTTGCTACAATCCATTCAGCTTGCCGCGCTGCTTCGGGAAGCTCTTTTTTTGCAATCTCCGCGACGGTTGAGGGCGCGACGAAGGTGTCCCCTTTTTTCTGGTGCATGAAGACCGCCGCTTTGTCGCGGAAATAACGATCCATGTCCCCATCGTAATAATTCATGTGATCGGGATAGAATGTCGTAAAGACGCCGACGTTCGGGCTGATTTTCAGATCGTCGAAGCCTTGAAGTTGCCATGAATCCAGTTCAAGAACCGCATAATCGTAGTTCGAGGCGTCCGGAAGCTGCGCAAGCGTCGATATGCCGCGAAGATTTCCGCCAAGAAGGATTTTCTTTCCTGCGCGCTTCAGGATGTCGGCGATCATGCAAGTCGTCGTCGTTTTGCCGCGCGTCCCCGTCACGCCGACGGTTTTGATCGGGTACAGATGGACGAAAAGCGCCGTGCTCATGTACACCGGAATGCCGTTTTTGCGCGCGTGCGCGATAAAGGGATTGTCAAGGCGCACGCCTGCGGCCTTGACGATGAAATCCTTGTTTTCAAATAGCTTTTCGTTGTGGCCGCCGAGATGAAATTCGATATTCTTGAATTCCTTAAGCGCCTCGACGGACGCGCGAAGATCGGTTTCGGACTTCGCGTCCGTGACGTAGACTTTCTTGCAATGCCGCGCCAGAAAGGCCGCGTCGCCGATGCCGCGCCCCAACAGGCCAAGCCCCATCAGCGTGACGGTCTTGTCCTTGAAAAAATCCGCAAACGGTTTCTTTTCCATCGATCCCTACCTGAGTTTTAACGTTGAAAGGCCGATCAGCCCCAAGATACACGCGATGATCCAGAAACGAATGACGACCGTGGGTTCCGACCATCCGAGCTTCTCGAAATGATGGTGAATTGGGGCCATTTTGAACACCCTTTTCCCCGTCATTTTAAACGATGCGACTTGGAGGATGACCGACAGCGTTTCCATCACAAACAGGCCGCCGACGATGGCCAAGACAAGCTCGTGTTTAACGATGACCGAAACCGTGCCGAGGGCGCTTCCGAGCGCCAAGGATCCCGTATCGCCCATAAACACCTGCGCGGGCGGCACGTTAAACCAAAGAAAACCAAGGCAGGCCCCAACCAGCGCGCCGCAGAAGACGGCCAGTTCTCCGGCCCCTTGGATGTGGTGAATTTGCAGATAGTTCGCGAAAACGTAGTTGCCTGCAAGATACGAGATAATAATAAAGCACAACGCGACGATGATGACCGGAACCGTCGCAAGCCCGTCAAGCCCGTCCGTCAGGTTGACGGCGTTGCTAGCGCCGACGACGACGAAAATCGCGAACGGCACGAACAACGCGCCCAGTTGCAGCACATAGTCCTTGACGAACGGAATTGCCACGCCCGTTGTAGCCGCGCCCTGCGAAGCGTTGACGATTGCAAGAATGGCAAGGCCCGAAATGACAACTTGGATCGCAAGCCTGACTTTCCCCGACACGCCTTTGGAGGAACGCTTGGTCAGCTTGTTGTAATCGTCCAAGAATCCGACCATGCCGAAACCGACGGTCACAAAAAGAACCGCCCACGTGTATAAATTCGACAAGTCCATCCACAAAAGAGTGCTAACAACCACGGAAATCAGAATCATCAGGCCGCCCATCGTGGGAGTGCCTTTTTTCTTAAAATGCGTTTCAGGACCGTCGTCGCGGATCGGCTGGCCTTCGCCTTGCTTGGTTTTAAGCCAGCGGATAATCCGCGGCCCAAAGACAAAACAGATTAACAGCGATGTCGCTATCGCGCCTCCGGTACGGAATGTGATGTATCGGAACAGGTTGAAAGCGATAAAGGAATGGGCATATGGCGCAAGAAAAAGATAAAGCATGGACGGGGTTCCTATCTAGGCATTGATACTTTTTTGAAGGGGCGCGGCTTTGAGTTTTCTAAGCGCTTCGACGACGCGGCGCATCTCTACGCCCGGCGCTCCTTTTACAAGCACGACGTCGCCCGCTTGAACGGATCGGGCGACGAAAAAAGCCAAATCTTCGCTGGTGGGTTCATAACATCCTCGCATAGCGTCGGGCAAGACGTCGAACAAGTAGCGCACGGTATCGCCGCAGCAATAGACCAGATCGATCCCGGCTTCTTTGATAACAGGGGCAAGGGCAATATGTAGATCGGGCGCAACTTTTCCCGTGTCGCGCATATCGCCAAGAACGAGAATTCGCCGTCCGTCGCCTTTCGGTTCCGTCTGGCCAAGAAGACTCACCGCCGCAGCGACGGATGCCGGGCTTGCGTGAAGACTTTCGTCGATCAGCGTTATGTCGCCAAACGTGAGTGCGATAGTTTCCACGTAGCCGTAGCCAGAAAGGGTTTTGTTGTGGGCCAAGGCCGCTGCGCATTCGTCGATTTTTCCCGTCACGGCCTGCGCCGTCAGAAGAACGCCCAGAGAGTTCATCGCCTGATGCCGTCCCGATGTTCCGAGAATATACAAAATTTCGCGCTTTGAGATCGCGGCTTTGATCGCGCTGCCGTCGCCCAACGGTGCGCAGGCGCGCAAGACGGCGTCGGCTTTGCCTTTTTCCGAAAACGATAAGACAGTTTTGGCACCGCGCTTTTTTGCCGCAGCGGAAAGGGAGGTCCATGCGGGCATATCGCGGTTGATAATGGCGATGCCTCTTCTTTTCAATCCGTCGAATATTTCGGGAAATGCGGCGGCTTCGTCTTCGACAAGCGTTACCAGTAAGGCGTCGGGCCGCACAGCAAGCGATATCGTTTTCGCGTTTTCAGAAGAATTTGGATTCATTTCGAAGATTCCATAATCCGCATCCGGCGGCAGATTCGCGAGCGCCAGCGGCAAGCGATTCTGTTCGTAGGAAAAACAGTCGCGCGCATAGGTTTTTCCGACGGCGCCTAAAGACAGACGCAGCATGTCCCGAGCGCTCGTTTTTCCGACGGAACCTGTGACCGCGATTATTTTCGCCCGCGCCCTTTCCCGCGCTGCGCGACCAAGATTCCAAAGAGCCGAAAGCGTATCTTCGACAAAAATCAACGACGACTGAGGAAGCGTTTGCAGTGGCCGACGCATAACAATGGCCGCAACCGCGCCTGCCTCAAAAGCGGCCGCGACGTCGTCGTGCCCGTCATGCAGGGGGTCTTGCAGGGCGACAAACACGTCGCCCGGGGCGACAGTGCGGATGTCTGCTGCCACGCCGCTTGCGCGCCATGTTTGTTCATGAAGGCATTGGCCGCGAACGGCTCGAACGACGTCTTCTGCGCGCCATAAAGAAGCGGTCATAAAGCCAGCGCCTTTCCCGCTTCTTGCGCGTCATCGAAAGGCAAGACTTTGTCGCCGACGATCTGGCCCGGTTCATGGCCTTTGCCTGCGACGATCAACATGTCGTGCGCATTGAGCTTCTTGACGCCTTCGGCAATCGCCGCGCCGCGGTCGCCGATTTCTTGAACGTTCGTTCGCACGGCGCATCCCGACAAAATCTCGGCGCGGATCGCCTCGGGTCTTTCCGTGCGGGGATTGTCGTCCGTGACGATCACCCAGTCAGCGAGTTTTTGCGCGAGATCGCCCATCATCGGCCTTTTGCCCTTGTCTCGGTCGCCGCCGCAGCCGAAGACGATGCCCAGTTTTGCCCCGGCGTGCGCGGCCACATGCGGACGCGCTGCGCGAAGGACGTTTTCGAGAGCGCCGGGTTTGTGCGCGTAATCGACATAGACCTCGCCGCCGTTTTTCGACAAGCCGACGAACTGCATGCGCCCCGGGACGCCCGATACTTTAGCCAACGCGCCAATAGCGGCGTCGGCGGATGCGCCGCTGCCGATAGCCAATCCGGCAGCGCACAATGCGTTCCATGCCTGAAATCCGCCCATGACGGGCAGGAAGACTCCCGTTTTTTTGCCGAAAACATCCAAGGTCAGCGCTTGGCCGCCGGGGACAGAGCGCGCGTTTAGCAGGCGTAAATCCGAAGCCTTCTTGCCATAAGAGAGGATTTTCAGCCCGCGCGCCTTTGCGATGTCGCAAAGCGACGCGAATTCGGGAATGTCGGCGTTGAGAACCGCCGCCGCGCTCGCAGGCAGAAGTCTTTCGAACAGGCCTTTCTTGGCGTCGAAGTACGCCTCCATCGTTTGGTGGTAATCAAGGTGATCGCGCGACAGGTTTGTGAATCCTGCGGCTTTAAAACGCACGCATTCGACCCTGTTAAAAAGGATTCCGTGGCTTGAGGCTTCCATCGCTGCGTGAGTAATGCCTTTTTGGACGCATTCGTCGAGAACTTTATGCACTGTGATCGCGTCGGGCGTCGTCAATGCGCCGTATTGCGTTCCGTCGCGTGTCACGAGCCCCAGCGTGCCCACGCTGGCCGAAGCATGGCCTAACGCTTGCTCTATCTCGCGCACGAATTGCGCTGTCGACGTTTTGCCGCTAGTGCCGGTGACGGCGACAATCGTTTCGGGTTGGCGCGGGTAAAATGCCGCTGCAAGGCGCGCGGTATCCACGCGAATATCGGGGGTCTCTATCGTCGTGACCGGAACGGAGATTCCCGAACCTTTGGGCAGCATAACCACAACCGCGCCTTTTTGGACGGCGTCGGCAATGAACTTCCGGCCATCGAGTTTTTCGCCCGGAGTCGCGATGAACAGGAAACCGGGACCAACTTTGCGCGAATCCTCGGTTATTCCCAAAATGTCCGCGTCCACGCCGTTGAAAGGAATATTTGTTAGCGTTGATAGCAGCATAGGAGGGACGGCCTTTGAGGGAGAATCACTTAACCTTTTATTATTAGCTCCAATGGAAGGGGATTGTCAGCCTCTATGAAGCGGCGTAGACAAAAAAGACATTAATCAAGGGAAGCCCATGGACATTCGCCATACCCGCCGCCTTTTCGTGCCCGGAAATCTGGCTCAAGGCACGGTCCTTTCGGTAAGTCCCGATCAGGCGCATTACCTTCTTAACGTTTTACGGCTTCAAAACGGCGACATTTTGCGCGTTTTTAACGGCAAGGATGGCGAATTTCAGGCCAGCGTTGCCGTTTCAGGGAAGAAAAAAGCCGATCTTAGTCTTCAGGACTGCCTTCGCCCCCAAAACCCCGAACCCGATTTATGGCTTTGCTGCGCGCCGATTAAAAAAACGCATTTCGATAATATGCTGGAAAAGGCGACGGAATTGGGCGTGTCCGAGATCCAGCCGATTTTGACGCAGCGGGGGCAAATCAGGGACGTGAACGGCAACCGCGCTTATGTCCTTTGTCGCGAGGCTGCCGAGCAATCGGAGCGCTTAAGCGTTCCGGCCATTGGCAATCCCGTTTCTTTGGCCGATCTGATCGACGTTTTTCCTCAAGACCGGGCCTTGATCGTGTGCGCCGAATGGGGCGATGCAACGCCCATATGCGACGCTTTGCGCGCACCGGAATTGGATGCCTTCGATAAAGCCGCTCTTGTCACTGGCCCCGAAGGCGGCTTTGCCGCCGAGGAACTTGAGATGTTGCGCAAAGCGCCAAATAATTTTTTCATTCGCTTAGGCCCGCGCATTCTAAGGGCCGATACGGCGGCAATAGCGGCGCTGGCTTGTTGGCAAGCGCTTCGAGGCGATTGGACGAAAAGAGCGGCATCTCATGCCGATCCCGGACCAAAGTGAAGCGAAGGGGATACGGGGGACACAATAAAAAAGCCCGGGATTTTTATCCCGGGCTTTTCTACCAAAGATAAGAATCCTATTTCTTGTCTTCCTTGTCGTTCGCCTTCTTATCTTGAATTGGCGAACCGTCAAGATTGAACTTCTCGATTTTAGCCTTGGCTTCCAAAGCCTTGACTTCGTCGTTTGTCAGTTCCTGACCCAGTTGGTTGGAAATCTGGCCCCTGACTTCCGCGATCGGAGGCGGCGAGGACTTACGCTTGTCCTCGACCTTGATGATATGATAGCCGAACTCGGTCTTCACGGCTTTGTCCGAGATTTCTCCGGTCTTCATACGAAACGCGGCGTCGGCAAAGGGCTTCACCATCGAATCATGCGGGAAATAGCCCAAGTCGCCGCCTTGCTTGGCCGATCCGGTATCCTTCGACTTTTCCTCAGCCAGCTTGGCGAAATCGGCACCGCTTTTAAGCTTCTTGATGATCTCGTCGGCTTCCTGCTGCGTCTTGACCAAGATGTGGCGCGCGCGAACTTCGTCCTGCGGCTTATACTTGGAAACCAGCTTCTCGTAGCGTTCCTTGATCTTGTCTTCGGAGATCTTGGGCTCGACCAGCTTGTGAATATAGGCTTCGGCGACGACCTGAGCTTCCAGATCCTTAACGCGCTCCTGAACTTCCTTGTCCTTGTCCATCTTATCGGCATAGCCCTTCTGAGCGACAACCTTCGTCGCGATCATCTTCTGCAATATCTGCGGATAGATCATCTGCGGCGGCAGCTGCTGAAGCTGAGGGCCTGCCATTTGAAGCTGGCGCATGACGTCCGAACGATGGATTTCCTCGCCATTAACGCGGGCAACCACGGGATCGCTGGAATCGGCGGCAATCGCAGGCAAAGCCAGAACGGCCAGAAGCACTGCCGAACCGAGAAAAGCTTTTTTAGACATTTGACGAATCCTTTTGTTGGATAGAAAAGTTCTACTTTCAAGAGCTAGCGGTTCTTGACGAAAACATCAAGACTCTGAAATGAGGCGGGAATAGGGCACAGAAACCCGATTCGGCAATTTACGAAATGCAGTCGGCTAAATTATGAGGCGCCGTAATAAACTTTCGACGTTTCTGGAATGCTTTAAGGCAAGAACATTGAAAGACTCGGCAAGAGTATTTCTTAAAATATATTCTGACAATAAAAGTGTATAGCTTACGGCCAAAAAAAGCAGTCGCTCCAGTCAACGCCCGCGCATTCGTTAAAACCATTTTAACCCTTGTCGCTCAAATATGACTGAGTATTCAAACGAGACCAAAAACGCCTCGCCTTTTCTGGACCATTCATGAATCTGATTATTGGTATTCTTACCGCCGTAGTCTGTACGCTCGGCGCCTATGCGGCTGAGGGTGGAAGCCTCGCGGTTCTTGCGCATGCGGCACCCGCTGAACTCGTCATCATGGGCGGAACGGCGCTCGGAGGCTTCATTATCGCGAATCCGCCAATTGTGATTCGCCGCACAGGCCGCGCCTTTGGCAAGATGATGAAAAAGCAGAAATACAGCAAAGAGTCGTATATCGAGCTTTTATGCATGCTGTACCAGCTGTTCAAGCTGGCAAAAACAAAAGGCCTTCTTGCGCTTGAACAACACATTGAAAATCCTGAAGAAAGCTCGTTATTCACGCAGTTTCCGGGATTTCTCAATGACCACCACGCCGTCGGTTTTCTGTGCGACTATCTGCGCCTCGTGACCCTCGGCTCCGACAAGCCCTACGAACTCGAAGCGTTGATGGACGAAGAGCTTGAAGTTCACCACAACGAATCGGCGGGCGTTGTAACGGCGATCACAAACGTCGCAGACGCCATGCCCGCCATCGGCATCGTCGCGGCCGTGCTGGGCGTCATCAAAACGATGGGCTCGATTTCCGAACCGCCCGAAATTCTGGGGGCCATGATCGGCGGCGCATTGGTTGGAACGTTCATGGGCGTGTGGAGCTCCTATGGTTTTATCGCGCCGATAGCAAATTCGCTGAACGCGATTTTTTCCGCCGAAGCGCGCTATATGATGTGCATTAAAACGGGATTGCTGGCGCACCTACAGGGCTTTGCGCCCTCAATCTCCGTGGAATACGCGCGCAAAACGTTGCTCAGCGAAGTGCGTCCGACGTTCCTCGAGCTTGAAGAAGCGACGCAGGCTCTCCCGTCGCCGACCGCATAACGAAAAGAGGCGCTTGTGGCCGACCAGCCCGTCATCATTATACGCAAAAAGAAAAAAGGCGGACATGCTGGGCATCACGGCGGCGCGTGGAAAGTCGCCTACGCGGACTTCGTGACGGCCATGATGGCGTTCTTTTTGCTGTTATGGCTTCTGAACGTCACGACCAGCGAACAGCGCCGAGGCTTGGCCGATTATTTTTCTCCCGCCGGCATTTCGAAAAACGAGCAATCCGGCGCGGGCGGCATGTTTGCGGGGCGGTCGATTACGGCTGAATCCGGGGGCGAAATGGCGGACAGATCGCCGCCGTCGACTCAACAGGCGACGGTTCCAACCGTAGGGCAAGGCGAAGAAGGCGACGAAGAAATCAGCGGGACAGGTCAAGGAAAAGCCGAAGACAAAAAAGACGCCGACGCAACGGACAAGGCGCTTAAAGGCGCGCAAGAACTCGCCGAAGCTATGAAAAAGGAAGAGAGCGCGTTTAAAAGCGCGGAACAAGCGCTTAAACAAGCAATTCTCAGCAACGCCGTACTGCGCGCTTTCGCAGATCAAATTGTCATTGACCGGACGCCCGAGGGGCTTCGCATCCAAATTACGGACCGCGACAAGCTGTCGATGTTCCCGTCGGCCAGCGCGATCCCGTACGAACGTGGGCGGGATCTGATGATTCTCGTGGGAAAAGTAATCGCGCGGTTGCCGAACAAAATCTCGGTTTCAGGGCATACGGACGCATCGCCGTTTGTGGCCGGATCGCGCCGCGACAACTGGACATTGTCGACCGAACGCGCCAATACGTGCCGCGAATATATCATCAGGGCGGGCGTCGATCAAAAACGCATCGTTCGCGTTTCCGGCCATGCAGACCGCGAATCGTTTGCCAAGGACCCCATGGACCCCCGAAACCGGCGAATTGGCATTATTCTTCTGCGCACATCTCTCTATCCGGTTGACGAAGCGCCACCGCCGCCCGTGCCCCAGTTGCTTGAGCATTCGCCACCCGAGTCGGTCGCGTTTTAACTTTTAAAAAGAAATACCCTTCCCCCCATTGCACGTTGCCGATTCCTCCCTATATTAGTTTTCGGAAGGACTCGGGCGCAAAGCGCCAGTCCGCTGATTTTGAAAGGGTTTTTAGCAATGGCAAAAGTAATCGGCATCGATCTTGGCACCACGAATTCGTGCGTTGCCGTCATGGAAGGCTCGAACACGACCGTTATCCACAATTCTGAAGGCTCGAATACGACGCCGTCGATTGTTGCCTTTACGAACGCAAACGAACGTCTTGTGGGCCAAAGCGCCAAGCGCCAAGCCGTTACGAATCCTTCGAACACTCTTTACGCGATCAAGCGCCTGATTGGCCGTCGCTTCGACGATCCGATGGTTCAAAAAGACATCGACCTTATGCCCTACAAAATTGTGAAGAACAGCAACGGCGACGCGTGGGTTGAAGCGGGCGGCAAGGCCTACAGCCCCTCTGAAATCTCCGCGTTCATCCTCATGAAAATGAAGGAAACGGCCGAAGCCTATTTGGGCGAAAAGGTCACGCAGGCCGTCATCACCGTCCCCGCCTACTTTAACGACAGCCAACGTCAAGCAACCAAGGATGCAGGCAAGATCGCGGGCCTCGAAGTCCTGCGCATCATCAACGAACCGACAGCCGCCGCTTTGGCTTACGGCATGGAGAAGAAGAAAACCGGCACAGTCGTGATTTACGACCTCGGCGGCGGCACGTTCGACGTGTCGGTGCTTGAAATCGGCGACGGCGTCTTCGAAGTCAAATCGACGAACGGCGACACGTTTCTGGGCGGCGAAGACTTCGACACGCGCATCATGGATTTCCTGTGCGACGAATTCAAGAGAGAGCAAGGCATCGACCTCCGCGCCGACAAACTCGCGCTCCAGCGCCTCAAGGAAGCTGCCGAAAAAGCCAAGATTGAGCTATCGTCCTCCGTGCAAACGGAAGTGAACCTTCCGTTCATCACGGCGGATCAAGCGGGACCGAAGCACTTGTCGGTCAAGCTGACCCGCGCCAAGCTTGAATCTCTCGTCGACGATCTTTTGCAAAAGACGATAGAGCCGTGCCGCCATGCGTTGAAAGATGCCGGGATCAAGGCTTCGGAGATTGACGAAGTGATCCTTGTTGGCGGCATGACGCGCATGCCCAAGGTCATCGAAATCGTCAAGGATTTCTTCGGACGCGACCCGCATCGCGGCGTGAACCCTGACGAAGTTGTCGCTCTCGGTGCCGCTATTCAAGCGGGCGTTTTGAAGGGCGACGTCAAGGATGTTCTGTTGCTCGACGTGACGCCGCTGTCGCTCGGCATCGAAACGCTTGGCGGCGTTTTCACGCGCCTGATCGACCGCAATACGACGATTCCGACGAAGAAAAGCCAAGTTTTCTCGACGGCCGAGGACAACCAGAACGCGGTCACAATCCGCGTCTTCCAAGGCGAACGCGAAATGGCGGCTGACAACAAGCTGCTCGGCCAGTTCGATCTCGTCGGCATTCCGCCCGCGCCGCGCGGCGTTCCGCAGGTCGAGGTCACATTCGACATTGACGCGAACGGCATCGTCAGCGTGACGGCCAAGGACAAGGCCACGAACAAGGAACAGCAAATCCGCATTCAAGCCTCAGGTGGCCTCAGCGACGCCGACATCCAACGCATGGTCAAGGAAGCCGAATCGAACGCGGCCGAAGACAAAAAGCGCCGCGAGACCGTCGACGCCCGCAACCAAGCGGACGGCTTGATTCACCAAACGGAAAAGACGCTGAAAGATCTCGGCGAAAAAGTCCAAGCCGCAGACAGGGCCGCGGCTGAAAGCGCGATCAACGATCTTAAGAGCATTCTGGATTCAGGCGACGCCGCGCAGATCAAGGCCAAAAGCGACGCGCTTGTACAGGTTTCGATGAAGATCGGCGAGCAGATGTACAAGACCCAGCAAGAAGCTGGGGCCGCGCCGCAAGCCGCCCCGGAATCCTCCGATAAGCCGGACGTCGTCGACGCCGAATTCAGCGAAGTGAAGGACGACAACAAGTAAGCAATATGGCCGTTTCAAATAACGGCCATACATCGCCCCAAAGCCGTCATCCTCCCGCGAAGGCCAGATCTCATCTGGTTTAAAGCGAGACGTTCGTGCATTTTTGGGATTGGCTATAGTTATATGTGTACAAAACAAGAACGTTCCTGTACTATCCCCCTATGGTTAAATCCACTTCCATCTTTGCCTGTCAATCCTGCGGCGCGACGTATCCCAAATGGTCGGGCAAGTGCGAGGCGTGTGGGGGCTGGAATTCTCTTGTCGAAGAAACATCTTCAAGTGGGCCGCCTAAGGGGCTGAACGATCAGAAAAACCGAGCAAAGACCAACCGCATAGAATTCGTGCCGCTTAAGAGCGATTCCGACAAACAGATCCCCCGTCGCTTGTCAAACATAGGCGAATTTGATCGCGTTGTGGGCGGGGGGCTTGTGCCGGGTTCTGCCACCCTTGTGGGGGGCGATCCGGGGATCGGGAAGTCGACGCTTCTGCTTCAGGCGGTTTGCAATCTTTCAGCTCAGCATAGGGTTGCCTATATTTCGGGCGAAGAGGCTATAGATCAAGTTCGTTTGCGCGCGGCGCGCTTGGGGTTGGCCGAGGCTTTGTGCACGCTCGCCAGCGAGACGTCGGTTCGGGACATTGTCGCGGCAATGGATTATAAAGACGCGCCGGAAATTCTTGTCATCGATTCCATCCAGACGATGTACGTCGATACGCTTGACAGCGCCCCGGGGACCGTCGCGCAAGTTCGGACCTCGGCTCAAGAACTGATCCGCATCGCCAAGAAGCGAAATATCTGTCTTATCGTCGTGGGCCACGTAACGAAAGACGGTGCCATCGCCGGCCCCCGCGTGTTAGAGCACATGGTCGATACGGTTTTGTATTTGGAAGGCGACCGGGGCCACCAATTCCGAGTCCTGCGCGGTGTGAAAAACCGTTTTGGGCCGACCGACGAAATCGGCGTTTTCGAAATGACGGACAAAGGGTTGGCCGAGGTTCAAAATCCCTCGGCCCTGTTTTTGGCCGACCGGCGCGACGATATGTCGGGCGCGGCCGTGTTCGCGGGCATCGAAGGCACGCGGCCCGTGCTGGTCGAAATTCAAGCGCTCGTTGCGCCTGCCGCGTTCGGAACGCCGCGCCGCGCGGTGATCGGGTGGGACTCGGGGCGTTTGGCCATGATTTTGGCCGTTCTTGAAGCGCGCTGCGGCGTTGTTTTCGGGAACAATGACGTCTATTTAAACGTCGCGGGCGGATTCCGCATAGCAGAACCGGCAGCTGATCTGGCCGTTGCGGCGGCGCTTGTGTCTTCGTTAACGGGCGAGCCCGTTCCCGCGTCATGCGTTGCTTTCGGCGAAATAGGCCTGTCGGGCGAAATTCGCCGTGTCAGCCAGCCTGAATTAAGGCTGAAAGAGGCCCTGAAACTAGGATTTACCCAAGCCTTTACGCCTGAATCCGACGCTGCCCACAAATCCGGCGTCTCCCCTATGCTCCGAACGACCGAAATCAGGCAATTAAGCGAACTTTTGCCATTATTTGAGGGCGCAGCGCGCCGCCGCGCAAAATGAAATTATTAAATTTGAAAGTTTTTGTGCTATATCCGGCTTCCGTTGGAAGCTGAAATTAAGATTCATAGCGGCTTGCCTTTTTTCGTCATCCAGCGAAAGCGGGGATGACGAAAAAGGCCGAAAGGCTAGGGAACTCAAAACACGCCAAAGAACCAAGGACACTTCGGAAATGGATTCCCAAAGTTATTTTAACAATCTCGACTATGTCGTGATCGTCATCGTTCTTCTGTCAGGCCTCTTTGCTCTGTTCAGAGGCTTTGCGCGCGAACTTTTTTCTTTGGCCGCATGGGTCGGCGCTTATTTCGTCGGCACAAGGTTTTACGAGCCGGTCATCCCGTTCGTGCAGCGCTACATCGCAAACGAACGCGCGGCAGAGTGGGGGGCCATGGCCTGCGTCTTTGTCGGCACGCTGGCGCTCTTATCGATTTTAGGTTTTTTTATCGCCAGCCTCGTCAAGGGCCGCGCGATGACATCAATTGATCGCGGCCTTGGTTTTATCTACGGCCTTGCGCGGGGCGTTCTTGTGGTCAGCCTTGTCTATCTTGGATGTGCGATGATTCTATGGCCAGATATCGACGAAGCGACGGTGGCTCAGCAGGAAGAAGACAGCGACCACACTCCGCCCGAAATTTTAATGAATGCGAAAACGCGCCCCATCATGGCCGCCAGCGCGAAATTCCTAATGACCTTCGCGCCAAAAGAAATGATCGACGAACAGCTAAAAAGTATCGACGCCCGAAGAAAAGGCATGGAACAAGTCCTTCGCAATACGCAAGAAATGGTGCCGAACCTGACCGAATCATTCGATGCCTCTAACGCAGAAAACGCCCCCTGATAGGAAACAGATCAATGACGGTTTCGACAAATCCATTCGATGACGACAAGTTAAAAGAAGAGTGCGGCGTTTTCGGCATTATCGGTAAAGATTCCGCTTCGGCAATGACGGCTTTGGGGCTGCATGCGCTCCAGCATCGAGGGCAGGAAGCCGCAGGCATCGTGAGTTTCGACGGCGAACATTTCAACGCGCATCACGCCATGGGGCACGTGGGAAAGAATTTCGGTTCGGAAAGCGTCGTGGCGCAGCTGGTAGGAAGCTCGGCCATCGGGCATACGCGATATGCGACGACGGGCGAAGGCTCGCTGCGCAATGTCCAGCCTCTCTTCGCCGATTTCGATTTCGGCGGCTTCGCCATAGCGCATAACGGCAATCTGACGAATGCGCACGGCCTTCGCAAAAGTCTTGTCAAGCGCGGATGCCTGTTCCGTTCGACGACGGACACAGAAGTCATCGTCCACCTGATGGCGATTTCCGCAAACGTATCGCCCGTTGATCGCCTGATCGACGCGTTGAAGCGGATTGAGGGCGCGTATTCGCTCGTTTGCCTTGGCAAGGACTTCCTTATCGGCGCGCGCGATCCGAACGGCGTGCGGCCGCTGGTTCTCGGCATGCTTGATGACGCCTACGTTATCGCTAGTGAAACCTGCGCGCTCGACATCATCGGGGCCGAGTTTATGCGCGACGTCGAACCGGGCGAAGTCGTCGTAATCGAGAACGGCGCCGTCAAGTCCATCCGTCCCTTCGGCGCGACTCCCAGCAAGTTCTGTATCTTTGAATATATTTATTTTGCGCGGCCCGACTCGTCGCTGGATGGTCGATCCGTCTACGAAATGCGCCGCAACATCGGCGTGGAACTTGCGCGCGAAGCGTCCGTCCCTGCCGACATCGTCGTGCCCGTGCCGGATTCGGGCACGCCTGCGGCCATTGGCTATGCGACCGAAAGCAACATTCCATTCGAACTCGGCATTATCCGTAACCATTACGTGGGCCGCACGTTTATCCAGCCGACCGACCGCATTCGCCATTTGGGCGTCAAGCTGAAGCATAACGCGAACCGCCGGTTTATCGAGAACAAGCGCGTGATCCTGATCGACGACTCCATCGTCCGCGGGACCACGTCATCCAAGATCGTTGAAATGGTGCGCAGCGCGGGCGCGAAAGAGGTGCATTTGCGCATCTCCAGCCCGCCGACGATGCACGGATGCTATTACGGGATCGACACGCCGGAATCGAAGAAACTCTTGGCGCATAACTATACGGTCGAACAAATGTGCCGCTTCATCGGCGCGGATAGCTTGGCGTTTATTTCGCTCGATGGCCTGTACCGCGCGGTCGGCGTGGCCAAGCGCGACCCTGAATCGCCACAATTCTGCGACGCCTGTTTCAGTGGCAACTATCCCATCCGTCTGACAGACCAGCAGACGCAGGACGACCAACTGGAAATGTCGCTTCTGGTTCAGAACGCGATTTAGCGCGCGGGCTAAGCCTTCACGATCGTCGCAAGTTCGCCCGCCGTGTCGCTGGCGCCCAAAGCGATGCGCGCGGCAAGCATCCGCTTGACGACATCGCGTAGCGAATCCGCATTGTCCGCGCTGGCCTTGCCTTCGGCCATAAGCGCCTCGAATTCCTTCGAATCCGGGAACAGGTAGGATTCGTCGCATAGACGCTTGAACCACGCGCTGACGTACCCCGCGTTGCGCCACGCGATAGAGAAGAACAGATCGCGCATTTCGGACAAATATTTGTCGGCAACGTCGAACGCGGAAACCTCGCCCGCGTCGATGATCGCCTGAACCTTATGCGCGTTTTTGTCGAACCTTTCGCTTTCCGTTTTTTCCGTATGTTTGCGCGCGATACGGTTAAAAACGGCCGTCATTTTCCCAAGTTTCCTTTGCAACAGAGCGCTGCGGTATTTTTTCCCAAGCTTGGCGATATCCTGCCGCACAAAACGCGCTTCCTCGGTGACGCGGCGCAAAGCCTCGGCGTCGTCGGGAGCTTCGGCCAAAATCTCGATTTGCTCCTGAAGGCGCATCTTAAGAAGCTGAATTTCCGGTCCGCCCTCAGGCCCGACGGCGGCGGCCAGATCGCCCCATTCGCCTTCGCATTGTTTGACGACGGCCGACGCGAATTTCTTTCCGCTTTCGCCCGCAAAAGAAACTTGTCCCGTTTGCGGCGCGTAAAAGCGCGGCGCTTTAAGCTCCAGCGATTGCCCACCGTCAGGGGCGACCGTGACGGTCGTTTGCATAATGCCGCTTTCGCTCATCTGCCAATCGAACGAAAGCGCCGTGCCTTCCTCGATAACGAACCCCGCAGGCAAGTCCTCGCCGCCGATGCGGAAAACGCCGATGCAGAGATTAAGGTCGATGCGTTCTTCATATTCGATCTGAAACAGCTCAAAGCTCAAACTTCCCGCCTCGTTTGCCTTCAGATCGCGCGCGGTTTTCAGCCTAATGCTTCCCTGCGCGGGCAAAGGATCGCCCTTCTTGACCAGCGGCATTAGAGAGTTTTCCTGCGCTTGCGGCGTCTCAAGGACCTTGATTGCGATCGTTTGCGCGACGGGCAGGGTGCCCGTCGCCGCGACCAGACGCGTAATCGCAAGCGACCTGTCATGTTTCGGAATAATTTCGCCATTGGCGTTCAAAACGTGCGCGGTAAAGGAATGCTCTCCGGTTTCTTCCAACGGCACAAGGATCGTCAAGCTGTCCGTCAAAGGCAGAAGTCCAGAATCCCAATCTTTTCCGACCAGCTGAATTTGGCGGTCCTGAGGCGCGGCACCTGTGACATGGACAGTCACGATAGTCTTCGTGTCGGGCGTGCGCGAGGTATAGGCATAAGACACGGACGGTTCTTCCGGAACGGACGCGGAAGCGGTCGACGGCTTCGGTTCGCTGACGTTATCCGCGTTCCATCGGCGTCCTTCGCAATAATACGCCGCGCCGACGGCCACGGCCGTCATCGGGTCGGTTTTAACGTCGGCGGCAATGCCCAGTTCGCTCGGCACCAGCTGGCGAATAAGCGGAATGCGGCTTGGCCCGCCGATGAAAACGACGCGGTCGATTTCTTCATGCGACGTGTTGTTTTCGCTTAAAAGATTGCGGATCAAATCGACGGTCCGCATGATCGACGGGCGGATCATATCTTCGAACTGCGCGCGCGTGAACGGCACGTCCAAATACATTTCTCTTTCGGCCTGATCGACCATGCGCAATTCTTCGTCCGAGGCGATAATCGACGCGCGTTCCTGCGACGACAAATCGATTTTGGCCTTTTCGGCGGCCAGCTGGGCAATAGGGATCAAGCGGCTATACTCGGCGTTGCGCTGATAGTTTTCGGGCAGAACGAATGTCGAAGCGATCCAAGGGCGCACGATTTCATTGACGATCATGCGATCAAAATCGCGGCCGCCCAGCATATTGATGCCCTGATGCGCAAGAATCTTGACCTCGCCGTTAATGGCTTGCGCCAGCGCGACATCGAACGTGCCGCCGCCGAGATCGTAAATCAAAAAGCGGCCCGAACGCTTGGCGCCTTCCATCGCGGCTAAAGCCGCCGCAATTGGTTCTTGCAACAAATCGACTTTTTCAAGTCCCGCCATCTTGGCCGCGCGCAAAGTCGCTTCGGTCTGCATCTGATTGAAAGCGGCGGGAATCGTAATAACGGCGCCTTCGATTTTCTCGCCGTTTGTTTCCGTATAGGCTTGCCCCAGCAACTGGCGAACGATTTCCGCCGAGCATTCTTCGGGCGTCAGCGTCATCTCGACGCCTTTAACGTCGATAGGCGTCGACGTTCCCATCAAACGCTTAAACCCGGCCGCGACGTTTTCTGGGGTCACAAGCGCTTGATCGTGCGCGCGTCGTCCGTACAGGCGATGCCCGCGCTTATCGAAGTAAATGATCGACGGCAAAACCTCGCCGCCGTCAGCGGGCCGAAAAACGCGAACTTTTCCGTCAAGAACGCCCGCAATAGAACTGTTCGAAGTTCCAAGGTCGATGCCAATGTGCATTCGATTTACCTAACGAATAGTGTGACCGCTGATTATGCGCCGAAAATGTTTTAAAAAGAGTTCGCGTTTAGTTAATAAAGTGTTTTTAATCAGAGATATAATCGCAAGTAAATACGGTTAATGCAATGCTTTCATGGTTTGGGGCCGAGGCTGATCCTTGATGTCCGGAAATCAAACGCCGACAATATATGTCTTGGAACAACAATGTTTCCAAGGAATTTTTACTTCCGCCGTAATCCTTAAAAATATGTTTAATATCTCGGCGATCTGCTTTAACCTACTCTCGAGACTCACTTATGGGTGCGTAGGCATTGTGAATCGCCGCGTACGTCCTTCAGCAACGGAATTTATCGTTAACGAACGTCCACCCCAACGAAACAATCCTTTCTTTGGAGCATCTTGATATGAAAAAAGTCGTCCTTTCTGCCTGTTTTATCCTCGCGCTGGTCCCTCTTCTTGCCTCATGCGCTCAAGAGCCCGAACCGCCGCCCGTATCCCTGAATCTGGACGTGACCCCGAAGATCGTCATGGACGTCAAGCGAATCAGCCTGACTGATCGCAGCGGCTATACGCCGCCGAGCATATTCAAAAATGACGATTTTTCGCCGACGATAGCCGAAGCGATCAAAGGCTGGGCGAAAGACCATTTGCAAGCCGTCGGGCAAAACGGGCAGGCGATTGTCGTGATAAAAAGGGCGGCAATAACCGTCCAGCCTCTGGACGTGGATGACGGGATCGAGTCGTGGTTCACGCGTCAGCAGGACTCGAAATACACGGCGCGCGCGGACGTGTCGATCGAGGCCAGCGGCCAAACGGGCTTTGCCGTTGCCGACGCATCGGCGACGCGCAGCGTGACGATGCCCGAAGACCCGACGTTGGCCGAGAAACGCATCGCCTATAATACGTTGCTCAACGGTTTGATGAAGGATTTACAAGAAAATCTGCAAGCCGCCATCAATTCGCACATGGCGAATTTCATAGCGCCCGCGCCGGGAATACCGTCCAGACAATCGCTACAGCAAAACGATCTGTCCGTCGCGCCAGATCCGGAAAGCGTGGCGATTCCTTTGCCGGACACAGCTCAACCCGTGCCGTTGTCGCCGTCGGTATCCCAATCCCAAAGCCAGATCGTTCCTCGCGGCAACTTCCCTGCGGTTTCTATGGACACAAGGCCAAGGTAAAATTTGGGCGCTTCCAAAATGGTTTGGATGTGGTTAGAGGCGAGACAAAACAAACCGATAGTGCAATATTATCGCCATTCCGGCTTAGCTGGAATGGCGATATTTTTATGTTTTCTTCAATCTGGATATTGATACGGCAACCATGTTTTTTCCCCATCCTCCTCATTTCCTTCCTTCCCAAGGCCAGCGCGCGCGGACGATGGCCGTTGCGGCCTTTATCCTTGTGCCAATTGCGATGGGACTGTTGGCCTTGGCGCTTGGGCAGGACGCGAATTGGGACTTGCGCAACTACCATTTTTATAACGCCCACGCTTTTTTAAATGATCGTTATGCCAAGGACCTTCTGCCGTCGCAGACGCCGTATTTCTATAATCCGCTGATGGATATTCCCTTTTACCTGATGGCGACCCACATGCCCGCAAAAGCGGTTGGATTCGCGCTTGGGTTCGTTCAAGGGCTTAATTTCCTTTTGATATTCGCCCTTGCGCATGCGGCGCTGATTGTCCCGAATCCGCGTCATAAAACGATCCTGTGCATCGCGCTCGGCGTTTTGGGTCTTATGGGCGGCGGCGGCATTGCCCAGATTGGCACCACTTTCGGCGACAACGTCACAAGCCTCGGAGCGTTATTGTCCGCCGCCATGATCGTGCGTCACGGCGAACGCCTGTTTGCTCGTCCGCCCGCAAAAGCCTTTGCAGTCGCCTTTGCGTTCGGCATCCCCGCCGGGCTGGTGATGGGAATGAAATTGCCCTCCGTCGTTTATGCCGTCGGTCTTTGCGCAGGACTTTTTTTCTCCGGCAAAGGATGGTCGCGCCGTTTTTTGCTGAGTTTTGCTTTTGGCCTCGGCGTTCTTGCGGGTTGCGTTGTAACGATGGGATACTGGGCGGCCTTTCTTCAAATTCACTTTGGCAGTCCGTTTTTCCCATACTTTAATAATATTTTTCACTCCCCTCTCGCGCCACCCGAAAGCGCCCGCGATGTTCAATACGTTCCGGGCAGCATCCGCGATTTCCTTCTGATGCCGTTCATCTTCGCCCAAAGTCCCTTTAGGGTAGGCGAGATCCCTTGGCGCGACTGGAGGATCCCCATCCTTTACGGGCTTCTGCCTTTGGCCGTGGTTTTACGCTTGTTTTTCGGCCGCAATCGTGCGGCGGCCGATGCCTTGTCGCGGCCCTTTGCAACGCGATATCTGTTGCTGTCGTTTACGTTCGCCTATCTCGTGTGGCTAAAAATGTTCGCCATCTACAGATATGCCGTGACGATTGAGATGGTTGCGCCGCTATTGATCGTCTTCGCCATCGGCATGCTGCCCTTGAAAATCTCGACGCGAGGGCTTCTTGCGGCCTTTGCCCTCACAATCGCCGCCGCCTCAGTCCAGCCGGGCAACTGGCATCGGCGGCAAGCGTGGCTCGACCGTTTTGTCGAAGTCCGGATTCCGGATCTCGGCGACACCTCGAATCTCATGATTCTAATGGCCGGAACCGAACCTTATTCCCACGTTGTCCCCGCCTTTCCGCCTGAGATCGCGTTTGTGCGCATTCAAAGCAATTTCTCAAGCCCGGAGGAAAACAAAGGCATCAACGATCTTCTTCGCGCCCGAATCGAAGCGCACCGCGCCGCTGGCGGGCGTTTTATGATCCTGATCCCATCCTGGCAGTTAAAAGGGGCGCAAGAGGCCACCGCTTATTTCGGGCTTGCCGTCCAGCCCGGCAAATGCAAAACCGTGACGGACAGGCTTTTCGATGATAATCCGTTAAGCCTGTGCCCTGTCGTCTCTCGGAAGTGAGTCCGCGCATGAACAAAGTCGCCGTCCTTATTCCCTGCTACAACGAAGAAGCCGCCATCGCGAAAGTCGTGGCCGATTTCCGCCGCGCATTGCCGTCGGCGGTCACTTACGTTTACGATAACAACTCGCGCGACCGCACGGTCGACGTCGCGCGCGAAGCAGGGGCCATTGTCCGCACAGAGCCATTGCAAGGCAAAGGCAATGTCGTGCGGCGCATGTTTGCGGATATCGACGCTGACATCTACGTTCTCGTCGATGGCGATGCGACCTACGACGCTGCGTCGGCGCCCGCGATGATCGACAGGCTGTGCGCCGAATCCCTCGATATGGTGAATGGCGCGCGCGTCACAGAAATCAAGGAAGCCTATCGTCCGGGCCACCGCTTCGGGAACTGGCTTTTGACAAGCATGGTGTCGTGGATTTTCGGAAGCCGTTTTAAAGATATGTTGTCAGGATACCGCGCAATGTCGCGCCGATATGTGAAAAGCTTCCCCGCGCTATCCGCCGGGTTTGAGACCGAGACGGAACTGACCGTCCATGCGCTGGAATTGCGCATGCCCATCGCTGAAGTCGCAACGCCCTACAAAGACCGCCCCGAAGGCTCGGTCAGCAAACTCAGCACCTTCAAAGACGGTTTCCGCATCATGTGGACAATCCTAGTCCTTGTCAAAGAAGAGCGCCCGATGCAGTTTTTCTCGCTTCTGGCGCTATTTTTCCTCGCTGCGGCGACGACGCTTGTCGTTCCGATTGTCAATACGTTTATGGAAACAGGGCTTGTTCCGAGAATCCCGTCGGCGGTTTTGTCGATGGGCCTTATCACTGTGGCGTTCCTATGCCTCGCTTGCGGCTTAATTCTCGACACCGTGACAAGAGGGCGGCGCGAGATGAAGCGAATGCAGTATTTGAACATTCCCGCGCCCAAACCGGCCAGCGATAAGGGTCGATAATGAAAACAAATGAGGACCCGCTCGCCTATTGGCGCAAAACAGCGGGACAGTTTTTTAAATTCGGCATCGTCGGCGCGACAGGATTTGCGGTCGATACGGTCGTTCTTTACATCGGCATCGACGCGTTGGGCCTCAGCCGCATCGCGGCGGGCCTGTTTTCCTTTCCCTTTGCTGTCACGACGACGTGGATCGGCAACCGCCTGTTCACTTTTCGCGACGCCAAGCCGATGCCTGCGGCGGCGCAACTTGCGAAATTCGCCGTCGTCTGCGCGATAGGCCTCGTTTTCAACCGAGGAACCTATAGCGTTCTCGTGAGCACAATCCCGCTCGTTTACGACCATCCGGTCATCGGCCTTTTAGGCGGAACCGCAGCCGGCATGTTTTTCAATTTTTTTATCGCGCGCAGGCACGTATTCGGGATGTAAAAACGCCCCCTCGTCCCTGCTTTCTTCCCAAGTGTCAAAGATGAGGGCCGTTACTATAATTTTAACAACCGCCGTCATCCCCGCGAAGGCGGGGATCCAGTTGATTTTTCAGTAAAAATTAATATTTTCAAAAGCCGTTATACCGATGTCTGGTTCTTGTTTGCGGAGCATCATTATTAGAGGCTACCCGTTTTCCCTACGCCTGACGGCGATGGGATGCGTAAATTGCAGTTCAATGTCCCACGGGAAATAAATCCACGTGTCCTGGCTGACCTCGGTGACATAGGTATCGATCAAAGGCATGCCCTTGGGCTTTGCATAAACCGTTGCGAAATGGGCTTTTGGCAAAACGCCGTGTAAAACTTCCGACGTTCGCCCCGTATCGACAAGATCGTCGATGACGATCCATCCTTCTCCGTCGCCGACAGCCGTTGCGGCATCTTTGACGATTCGCGCCGTTTCCTCTTGTCCCGGATTGCTGTCGTCGATGCGGTATCCAATAACCGAGACTGTTTCGACGATGCGGATTTCCAACTCGCGCGCAACGATGGCGGCCGGAACCAGCCCGCCACGAGTTACGGCGACGATGCCTTTCCATGGGCCGATATCGTGGAGCTTCCACGCCAGCGCCTTGGCATTGCGATGGAGTTCTTCCCAGCTAACGGGATAATTTTTCTGGTCTGAGGTCGAGGTCATTGGCAAAAACAAAGAACGAATGGGAATGGGTCAAGTCATCGAATCGTTGAGAGCATATCCGTTCAAAGCCAAAAAATAGTTAAAGTATCGAAGCCGGCGCAGGGCTTCTCGTTCGCATCGAGAAAAAACAACGAATATCGTGTTCAACATCCCGCCCAATCTGTCGGAGATTGAGCGATCCGCTCTTATTAAAGACTTCTTTCTTTGTCGAGATAACGTCGTCATTAAGCGAATCCTGCTCTTCCATCGCCCTGTCTTCATGGGAAGCGCAAAGTTTTTTATGGGCGAGATTGTATTTAACTTTGGGCAAATACCATCTTAAGGGAAGAATAACGAGGCTAAGAGACGGACTGATATGAGGCATATTTACCGTTAACGCTTCCGCCATATGTTCCAGTACGCTTTCGATTCCCTGAGGCATTATATCCCCGATATGATGCACAACGTCCCCCACAGGATGGCTCAGCGCGGCGGAAAATACCGATGTGCTTCCTTCTTTAGAAAGGGGGGTCACATTCAGGGAATCGTCGCGCCGATTTAACGCATCGAAATCGAAAGCGTCCAAGTCCTGAGCCTCCTTGTCGGCTTGTGTTGCGAGAACAATTCTGTCGGGATCTTCCATATCGGCAAGAGGATACCCCAAACTAAGCCGGTCAGCGGCGACCTCCATATATTCTTCGACATCATAGGCGCTTGTCGTGTCGTCATGAAGAACGACCCAGCTTCCGTCCATCGCTTTTTCGACCTCTCCGTCGGCCTCAAGCGTTCCGTTAAACGCTAATTTAGCACCGCTAATGCCGAACAGGTTCATGCGGGGGTCTTCAAAAAAACCGTGAAAGCTTTCGCCCGTAACGTTTACGTCCAAATTGTCCGACACCAAATGCAGCGCGCCATTGTTTTGCTCAACCTTGATGCCGTCGAGGGCATAATACTGCGTAACCCAAGCATCGGGATTGTAGGCCGAGGACATTCCGGAAAAATATCCCTTCATGCAATACGGCAAATCGTCCCCTTCGAAATTATCGAGGATCCATTGAATGCGGGTCTTTGTGCGCGGATAATAATCAAGGATCTCCTTTCCAAGAGTTCCAGGCCGGGTTAATGCCGAAGCGATTTCAGGAAAAAGTTCGAACAATCCGCGCGTGCTTGAAGCGTTCGAGAAATCGTCACGCACATAATACTCATATCCTGCCGCAATATAAGCGTTTGGCCCCCCGTTTTCCGAAACATCCCTATGCTCAGCGCTATAAAGCAACCGATCCGATCCCATCTTGCTTTTGCAATAAAGATCGTGAAAAAATTCGTGATTGAAGATTCGATTCAAATTTTGATCGGTTGGTTTTTTCAAAAGCCCCTGACGAAGGCAGTCCGCGACGCCGGAAGCATTCTGGCTTTGTTCAACAATCCGCGATATCATCGCCGGAGTCATACCGGTCTGATTGTATCCTTCGCCGATTTTATCCGGGATGCGGGTTTCGCTTATGACTGCTGTTGCCGTGCTGCTATCATATATTCCTGAAGTTTGGTCCCAGTCCGTACGCCAGTCATCGGGAGCCTCCTGTGTCGTTGTTGCGCCGCTGGCGGAGTCGAACATCCCGCTTTCGCTTATTTTTCCTGCCCCGACAATACGAAGACCCCGCGACAAGCAAAACGCGCGCTTATTTTCTGAAATTGCCGTGGCAAAACTTAGTATGTTTTCCTGAAATTGTTGCGTTGTCGTTCCATGAAATTCGATGCCATATTCGTTGGCAACCGACGGAAGCGCCACGTTCTCATCCGCAAATGACTCTGCCGCTTTGGATGGATCCATGTCGAAAAGCGAATTCTCGCTTTCATAAGAATCTGAAAAAATTTCGGATGCGCTTCGCATGGATATCTTTCTCGAAATTTATTTGCCCGATGCTACGAGGGCGACAAATTAATACCAATCCCGGATCA
>CAYVBP010000002.1:0-64341 GCA_964449155.1 uncultured Rhodospirillaceae bacterium
AAACTGGATCCCCGCCTTCGCGGGGATGACGACGCTTTCTGAATTGAGAGTCTTTATAAAACCGCTTGGAGCGGTTCCCCACCAAACCCCCAGCTCTGCTGGGGGTTATTGATTGTGTCCCCCGTGCCTCAAGGGCGGCGGAAACAAATACCCTTGCTCAGGGCTTCATGCGCGCGATGGGGGCCGTTCTTGATATTGTATTGTGGGCGCGGGTTTGTTTTTGCCCCAGAGCAGGTGATCTTCGCGCTTGCCGTTGATTTGCATGTAGGCTTTTGCGAGGCCTTCTTGTTCGAAGCCGTTGTTGCGCAGGACGGCCTTGCTGGGCTCGTTGTGCGGAAGGCAGCTGGCTTCGAGGCGATGCAGTTTGAGGCGGTCGAAGGCGAAAGCGCAGACAAGGCCCAAGGCTTCGGTCATCAATCCCTGCCCGGAATATGGGCGACCTATCCAGTAACCAACCGTTCCTTTTTGTGACGCTCCGTACAAAATCTCTCCTAAAGAGATGCTTCCGACGAGCGTCGGCCTTTCTGTCTCCGTCAGGAAAATAGAAAAGGCATAGGCCCTTCCGCTTCTCCAGTCGCGCCAGTATCGCCGCAAAAGCGAACAATAATACCCATATGTTAGCGCGTCGTTTGACCAGCGCGGTTCCCATGGTTCAAGATAACTGCGGCTCATTTCGCGCAACGCGCGCCAAACTTTCCAGTCCTCTATCTCCGGCATTCTCAGCATTACGTGTTGGCCCGTCAACTGCGTGTCGAGCGAGGGGCGCGGGCGTGGCGGGGGCATGCGAAAAAGAGAAGCGATAAAGTCAATCATTCAAGCCGTGCGCATATGTTTCCGTAATTTTCAAGTTCGTCGATGGGCCCCAGCGCCGTCAAAACGGGTTTTCGCGAGAACAGGCGATGCGCGGCTGTTTTAACGTCATCTTGCGATATAGCCATCAGTTTCCGCAAAATCGTCTCGGGCGGCAAGTGTTTGCCGAAGGCAAGCATCTGGTTTCCCAATACCTCGGCGCGGCGCATGACGCTTTCTTTTCCCATCAGTAGGTCGGCGCGAACTTGGGCTTTGGCGCGGGCGAGCTCTTTGGCCGATACGTTTTTTCGAAGATCGCGAAGCTCGGCGCAGACGACGGGGATCAGTTCCCGCAGGCGTTTCGGGTCGGTGCCTGCGTATATCTGGAATAAGCCTGTATCGCTAAACCCGGCGTGCGATGAGTTAATCGTATAAACAAGCCCGCGTTTTTCGCGCACCTTCTGAAACAGACGCGACGAGGCGCTTCCGCCCAAAATAAGAGAGAGAAGCTGCGTTGCATAATACGACTGCCCCGCATGGTAGCCCGGCCCCGGAAAGCCGAGAATCAAGTGAGCCTGTTCGATGTCTTTTGGCAAAAGCTTGATTCCTGACGACAGCTTGGCCCTGTCTTCCGCGCGCCGCCGTCCTTTTGGAAGGTTGCCGAAACGGGCTTTCGCCATTTTTAGGAAAGTGTCGTGGGAAATCTTGCCCGCAGCTACAAGAACCATGTTCGCGCCGGTGTAATGGCGCGTGACGTAATTCGTCAGAGCCTTGCGGGGCATTTTCATAATGATGTCGGCCGCGCCGAGTATTGAACGGCCGATTTTTTGCTTCGGTAGGGCGAGTTCGTACATTTGGTCGAAGGCGAAATCTTCGGGCGAATCAAGTTCGCGACCGATCTCTTGAATGACGACAAGACGTTCGCGTTCCAGCTCTTTGGGCGCGAAAACGGAATGGCGCAGCATGTCGGCAATTACGTCGAAGGCGGTTTCATCGTCCTCGGGCAAGGCGCGCGCATAGTAGGCCGTCGCCTCGCGCGAGGTGTGGGCGTTCATTTCGCCGCCGCGGTTTTCGATCGCCGACGACAACGCATAGGCCGAACGTGTTTTCGTTCCCTTGAACATCATGTGTTCGACGAAATGCGCGACACCGTTGGCGTTCCACGCTTCATGGCGCGTGCCGACTCCTACCCAAGCGCCGACGACGATGCTTTCGGCATCGGGCATTGTGTCGGTGACGACGCGTAGTCCGTTGGCAAGTTCGGTGATTTGAACAGTCATTGGGCCTTCATTTTCTCGATGTACGCGGTGATGCGCACGGCGTCTGCGGGTAGAAGCGTCGTGCGCTCGGGCCTGGCGATCAGTTCCGCTGTTTTTTTCGGAACCTCGGGTGCAAAGCCCAACGTTTGCTTGATTGTTTTCGGGAATTTGGCCGGGCTGGCCGTCGCGAGGAAGACGATGGGTTTTTTGAGCTGTCCGCGCAGTTTGTTCGCGACGTTAACCCCGACGGCGGTGTGCGGATCAAGGACGTAGTCATACTTTTTATATACTTCGTAGATCGTCGCCACCGTTTCTTCATCGCTGGCGCAACCAGCCGCGAAGGTTCTGCGCGCCTTTTCAAGCTGCGCGGGCGTGACTTCGAAACTGCCTTTGTTTTTGAGGTTGTCCATAAGAGCGCGGACGTCGGCGCTGTTTCCGTCACATAAATCGGACAGCAGACGTTCGAAATTGCTGCTGACTTGGATGTCCATGCTGGGGCTTAGCGTGCGGCGAACGGATTCCGGAGACATTTTCCCGGTTTCGAAAAAGCGCGTTAGAATATTGTTGCTGTTGCTTGCAACGACAAATTTTTCGACCGGTAAGCCGCATTTCATGGCGGCGTATCCGGCGAAAACGTCGCCAAAATTGCCTGTCGGGACGACAAAGGTCGGCGCGGTTTCGAGTTTGAGTGCTGCCGCGAAGTAATAAACGACTTGCGCCAAAATGCGCAGCAAGTTGATTGAATTAACGGTTGTAAGATCCCAAGGCTCGCGCGTTTTTTGGTTGGCAAACAGCGTTTTTACGATGCCTTGGCAATCGTCGAAACTTCCGTCGATAGCCAGCGCATGAATGTTTGGCGCGTCGACGCACGTCATTTGCTTGCGTTGGATTTCGCTGGGGCCTTTCTTGGGATAAAGGATGTAGACGTCGATGTTCTTGCGGTTTGCCAGCGCTTCGATGGCTGCCGAGCCTGTATCGCCGGACGTTGCGCCGATGATCGTTATCTTCTTATTGGATTCGCGCAGGAAGTACTCGAATGTGTGCCCGACGAACTGCATCGCGACGTCCTTAAACGCCAACGTCGGGCCGTAAAACAGCTCGAGCACGTAATCGTCGCCAAGCGGGCGCAGGGGCGTTATGTCCGGCGAATCGAAAACGCCGTAGGCTTTTTGAATAATGTCGCGCAAAACGGTTTCCGGCATGACGCTTTCAAAAAAGGGCTTGAGCACGAAGTGGGCAATGTCCTGATAGGATTTTCCTCTTAATGCGGCGATTTCATTCGCGGAAAACGTCGGCCATGCTTTTGGCAGATAGAGGCCGCCGTCGGGCGCGAGGCCTTCGAGGGCTATTCGGCGAATATCGGTATCCGGCGCGAGGCCGCGCGTGCTGTGAAAAAGCATAATTACCTTTCTAGTTTTTCGGTTATAGCGTCGAGCCACGGCAAGGCGGTGGCGTTGACTTTCGAGCGCAACGTTTCCTTTACACGCCCATGATATGTATTAATCCACGATATCTCCGCGTCTGTCAGCAAAGAAATATCGATCAGGCGTTTGTCGAGAGGAACAAGCGTTAACGTTCGGAATCCAAACGTTTTTTTTCGTTCAGCTGGCGGATCGGCTATCTCTACGACTTCCATTAAGCTCTCTATCCGGACGCCATAATGACCCTCTTTATAATATCCTGGTTCGTTCGATAGAACCATGCCCGGTTTTAATGGAACTTTGTTTCGCTTCGATATGCCGTGGGGGCCTTCGTGGACGCTCAAGTAGCATCCGACGCCGTGCCCCGTTCCGTGGCTATAGTCTTTCCCTGCTGCCCACAGATATTGCCGCGCCAAAACGTCAAGGTCTGCGCCCGTTGTTCCTTCCGGAAAGACGATTGAGGAAAGCCCGATGTGTCCCTTTAATACGCGCGTGAAATCCTCGCATGCCCCCTGTGGCGGAAGGCCCAATGCGATGGTGCGCGTGACGTCCGTCGTTCCTTCGAGATATTGTCCGCCCGTGTCGATGAGATACAGCTTGTTTGCGGCCAACGGCGCGTTGCTGGTTTCGGTGGCGCGATAGTGGACAATGGCACCGTGATCGCCTGAGGCCGAAATCGTTTCAAAACTCGGCCCGCGGTAAGAGGGCACCGTCGTTCGGAACGTTTCCAATTTTCGTACAGCGGCAAGCTCGGTCACGCGTTCTTCCCCCCACCGGGCGTTAAGCCACGCTAGGAAGTTAATCAACGCCGTTCCGTCCAGTTCGTGCGCAAGGCGCATGCCGTTAAGCTCGGTTGGGTTTTTTATCGCACGCGGAAGCGCGCAGGGATCTTCTTTATCTTCAATTTTTGCTTGTGTCGCGCGTAGAGTGTCGACGATTTGGCTTGGTGTATGCGACGGATCGCATAAGACGGGCTTTTGGGCTGCGCCGAGTTTGCGCAAGCTTTCCAGAAAATCTGACGGTGGCAGAATGCGAACGCCTTTTCCCAGATGTTCGGGCGGGACGTTTGTCGTTCTTGAGAAATCGATAAACCAATTGACGGTGCCGTCGTTCGCGATAATCGCGCGGCTTAGCGGTGCGGGTGTATTTGCGACATCGTTCGCGCGGACATTTAAAAGCCATGCGATGGATGTCGGGTCGGAAAGAACCGCAGCGGCGACGTTGGTTTTTTTCAGATTTTCCGCGATCTCTTCTCTTTTCGCCGCCGCCGGCTTTCCGGCATATGCGATATCGTAGGGGACTATGGGCGTTGCCGGAGGCGAAGGCCGGTCTTTCCAAATAATGTCAATAAGGTTGGTCGCAACGGGAATGGCTTTTGCGCCGATGCGCATCAGTATATTTTTAAGGCGGTCGACCCAGTCTGCGGAATGCAGCCACGGATCGTATCCGATTTTCGCGCCCGGGGGGACGTTTTCTTCAATCCAGACCAGCGACGTTTTTTCGGCAGAATCGAAGATAGCGTAGTCTTGTTTTGAAATTTGTTGCGATGCTTGCAGAGTGTATCGACCATCGGTAAAAAAAGAGGCCTTGTCTTTTAAAACAACGACGATGGCCGCTGATCCCGTAAAGCCGCACAAAAAAGCTATGCGTTCGGCGCAAAGCGGTATGTATTCGCTTTGATAGTCGTCGGTTCTGGGCGCAACAAAGCCGTCAAGACCGGCTTTTGATATTTCACGCCGCAACGCGGTTAGTCTTTCGGAGTAATCAGGCACTTTTATCCTCAATAATCGACGAAGGCGTATCATGCTCTTTTGGGCCTCGTCAACGCAAGAACCGACCATTCTCCGAGCGTCATATGGTCGATCAGGGTCAATCCTTGCATTCTGTGCGCTGCAATCACGCTTCCGGCTTGGGGGGTCAATATGCCCGAAAGAAGGGCAATCCCGCCGTATTTCAGGTTGGCGCGCAAATCCTTTGCCATCTGGCATAAAGGACCGGCAAAAATATTTGACATAATAAGATCGTAGGGTGCGGTTTGGCGGACAAGAGGGGACGAATAGCCATTTGAAAGTCCAATACGCATATTGGATGCGAGGCCGTTGATCGTTGCGTTGGCCTTGGCAATTTGAACAGAGGCTCGGTCAAGATCGACAGCGATGGCCTGTGCGCGTGTTTCTTGAACGCAGGCCATGGATAAAATGCCGGATCCGCAGCCGATATCGAGCATGCGGTTGACAGGAAAGCCGGATTTAAGAATTTTATCGAGCATCAAAAGGCATCCGCGCGTTGTCGGGTGCTCGCCTGTGCCAAACGCGTTTGTGGCGTCGATTTGAAGGCGGCGCAATCTGTTCGGAGCGTTTTTTCTGTGCAGGGCACCGTGTACAGTCCAGCGCGCAATTTTTAGGGGCGGGAAATCTTCGCAGACCTTCTTAAGCCAATCCAGCTTGGGAACTGGAGCTATTGAGAACGGTGGGTCTGGTATGCCTGCGGCGGCGGCAAGAAGGGAAAGTTTAACGGAAATCTCTGTGGCAGAGGGTTCGCTGTCGAATATTGCTTCGACTTGCGCCGCGTCTTGGCGGGGTGGCGCAAGGACCGTTACGGACAGGGCGTCTTCGCTAAGCGCGTCGCCGAATCTTGCGGCCGCAGAAGGCGGCAATGAAAAACACAAAATCCAAAGAGCATCGTTTATTCGCATGAACGTTCTTTTTTAGAAAGCGAAACCCTAAAATATCCCCGGCATCTGTCTTTAACGACAAGCAGCGCGCCGATCCACAACGGAATCCATGCGCACGAGGCGACCAGCCGCTTTATCTCTGCTTTTGAGGAAAAAGAAAAGGGGTCGAACAGAAAACTTGCGGAAATTACAATGGACGCAGCGGCTAGAAACGAGCGGAGCCCCCATCGGGGCGAAATTGCCATAAGCCAAAAGGCAACTAAAACAGAAAGAAGATAATACCGATACCAGACGAGCGAAGGCACGGCGAGGCCGAGGATAATGCCTATAGAAACGCATAAATAGGGGTCTTTTAACAGAAAGATGACCAAGCCCCATGTGTTTTCTCCGTTGCGGAGGTTGCGCGGAATGGCTTTACATATAAGCCATGAAATCTGTATGGCGAGAAATGCGAAAACGGCTCCCATAACAACATAAATATCTGCGTTCAGTGCGCGGGATATCAAAAGCGTTAATGAATTGTTTGCTGGAGACTCGACCAAGAACGGCACTTTGCTCGGGTTCGGGAAATATTGAAACCAATCTTTCCATGCGGAAGGCGAGCCGAAATGCCAACACGAGAGCGCGAAAAGCAAAGCGCCAACGCAGCTTGCGGCGACGGTGGAAAACGCAAAGGCTTTTATGCCGCGCAACGCAGCAAATGATGCAGCCAGAAGCATGGCGGCAACAAGCGTATTCGGTTTCAACAAAACAAGTGCGACCAAGGCGCTCATTAATAAAGCGCCATAAATATAAACAAGCCGGGCCGAGCAATGGCGAACGTTTCTATCAAGGAATATCGTCAATGCGGTCAGGGAAAACAGCTGGAAGACGTCAAGGTTTCCGTCTCTTAACGATCCGAGCAAAGGCCAGTAGCTTCCGCCCAGCATGATCCAAAGAACGATTAAGGGCAGGCCGTCGATCTTTTTATAAAGTCGAGTGTAGAAAACGAGCATGATAAGCGACGCGGCCAGCAAAACGACGTTTGCCGTCAAAAATGTATGAAACGCGGAAGTATAATCGACGGGCAAAAAGGAAAACGCGGCGTAAAGAAGCGGCGTGTTGGTCGGATCGAGTCCATCGAAAAAGTACTTGTGGTTTATATCGTTTGCTGCATGCAAAAGCATGTCATCGGACGCAATCGTGTAATTGTCTAAAATCAATCCATAGCGCGGCATGTCGACATAGGGGGTTTTCAAAAGGCCGTAGCTAAACTCCCTGCCATGTCCTATGCCCCAATATTGGTAGAAATCGACGCCTTTTCCGTGCTCGAAAACCCATTGAGCCATGCTGTAGAAAAGAATGAAAAAAATGACGGCAAGAAACGCCAGTTTTCCGCAGAACCGCCCCTTTTTATGCCATGCCAGCATTAGCTTTGTGCCTTTCGAAGAAGATGAGGGGCCGAAGTTTTTCCGTCATGACCTCCAAGATGCCTATCCACAAAGGAAGCCATGCGAAAACAGGAAGGTATTGGGATGCTGCGTGCGTTTGCAAAAAGGGAATGAGGGCCGGCAATAGAAATGACGAAAGAAATACGGAAAATAGCCCCATCAAGGCAGGGCGTGCGCTTTCCGATGGACGTCCGATGAGCCAGAATACGGGAAAAAGGGACAGGACGTAATATTGGAGCCAAACTAGTGGGGAAAGAGCAAGCACGGCAACGATGCCGATTGCGGCGCAAAGGCATGGGTCTTTTAAGAGAACATTCGCTGCGCCCAAGGTCTTTTCCGGAAACGTTTTGGCGGAAGTTCCGGCTTTGAGAGCGACGCTTAAGAACGAAAGACAGAAAAGGACGGCCATCGCCGCTGTCGTCAAAGAAATATCGAGGCCAAGCTCATTCGATAAAACGTAAGTTATTGAAGCGTTTCCGGCCTCGACGCTTGAGGAAAACAGGTTGCTTTCGCGGAGCAGATAGTGCCGCCAATCCGTCCACGTCGTCCACGATCCAAAATAGGCGCAGGAGGCCAGATAAGCGCTTGCGCCTGCCGCACAGGCTGCGAAAGAGGCTCGTCCGAAAGCTTTTTGCCCATGCACTTTCCAAAAAGATGCGGCCAAAAGAACGGCGACAGGGAAAACGCTTGGTTTGACGAGGGTTATTAGAGCGAGTCCGATCAAACAAACCGCGTTTCGCAAGGGGACGTTTTTCTCTGAGGGGGCTGCGCAAAGAAACGTCAGGGCAACAATCGCAGAAAACTGAAAGGAACATATGTTTCCGACGATCAAGTCGCTTAGCAACGGTCGGTATCCGCCTATAGGATAGTCCAGCAATGGCCCATATCCGCCGACAAGTGCCAAGGACAGCGCCATCAGGCGGTATTTTTTTTGCGAAAAGGCTGCGACAAGTCCCAGCAGCGTTCCGGTGAAAAATAGAACCTGCAGGCTTAAAAACAGGCCATAGGCCGTCGAATAATGGCGGGGAAAAATGGAAAACAACATATAAAGCAAAGGCGTGCCGGTAACGTCGACGCCATTGCGGTACAGGGTGTGGTTGGCCCTGTTGGCAATGTCGAAGCGAATGTCAGTGTGCTCTTTTCCAAAAACGTCAAGAAGACCTGCGTAGACGGAAGGTTCGGCATAAGGGGGCTTTAACGAAGACTCCCCAAGTTGCCGCGCAAGGCCTATTCCCCAGAACTGATAGAAGTCTATGCCAACGCCCTTTTCGAATACGAGCCAACCCGTGACGCACCCAAGTGCGACGAGAACGACGGCAAAAATCGTCATCTTTTCGGGAAGCGACAACCCAAAAGGCGCATCGTTCGTACTGCTAGGGCAGGGCTGGATCGGGATTTGAACCTCCCTTACTTCTTCTTTTTATCCTCGTACGGGTTTTCGCTCTTCTTCATCTGCCAGCGGATCGGAACGCCTTTAAGGCCGAAGGTGTCGCGCAGGCCGTGTGTCAGGAAACGCAAATAGCTTTCGGGCAAATTCACGGGCTTGTTGACCCAAAGCGAAAATGTAGGCGGACGGCTTTTGACTTGGGTGATATAGCGCAGTTTTATGCGCCGATTGGCGGTGATTGGCGGGGGATGCGTTTCTTCCATATGTTCGAGCCAGCGGTTAAGCTTTCCCGTTGAAACGCGAACGTTCCAGTTTTCATACGATTCCATCGCTTTGTGCATTAGCGCGTCGAGTCCGTCGCCCTTCAGCGCACATACGGGGATCAATGGAAGGCCTTCGGCCTGCGCCAGCGAAATCCCGGCTTTTTCGCGGATCATTTTCGTCACAAACGCCTTGTCTTTAACAAGATCCCATTTATTCAGGGCCACGACCAGCGCGCGACCTTCCTCAATTACGCGATGCGCGATCACAAGATCCTGCTTGTCGAAGGGTTGCGTTGCGTCCAAGACCAAAATAACGACGTGGGCCAGGCGAACGGCGCGCAGGGTTTCTTGAACGCTCATGCGTTCAAGCCCTTCCGTTACGCGCGCGCGGCGCCGCATCCCGGCTGTATCGACAAGGCGAATGGGCTTATCGCGAAATTTCCACGCAATCGGAACGGCATCGCGCGTTAGTCCCGGCTCTGGCCCCGTCAGCATGCGCTCGTCGCCGATTAGCTTGTTGATTAGGGTCGATTTGCCCGCATTCGGCCTTCCGACAACAGCGAGGATCAGGCTTTTTTCTTCGTCGCCCTTTTCGGCCTCCCCTTCTTCCGGAATATGTTCCGATAACGCTTCGAACAAATCCATCATGCCGTCGCCGTGCGCGGCTGAAATAGGCAACGGATCGCCGAAACCCAGCGAAGCGGTTTCCGTCATCCGGTCCGGTAAAACGGCACCCTCGCATTTGTTGGCGAGCAGCAATATGGGTTTTCCGATTTTTCTTAGCTCGCGCGCAATTATCTCATCTTCGGACGTAATGCCTGCGCGCGCATCGACGATTAATAAAATAACATGCGCATTTGCAAGGGCTTTCTTTGTCTGCGCCGCCGTTCGCGTCGAAAGGCCGCCTTTTGTGCGGACGCTTTCCAGTCCTGCCGTATCGATAACGCGAAATTTCAAATCGAATAGATGTCCGTCGCCTTCGCGCCAGTCACGCGTAACGCCGGGGCTGTCGTCGACAAGGGCCATTTGTTTACCGACCAAGCGGTTAAACAGCGTGGATTTGCCGACATTCGGGCGTCCTGCAATGGCAACGGTAAGGGGCATGGTTTTTACCGCAGGGCAATAAGATTGCCGTTGTCGGTCACGACAAAGAACGTACGGCTGGCGACCACGGGCAAGAGATAAACGGGATCGCCCAGATCAATTGTGTCAAGAGGCGTTCCGTCGGAAACGGAGAAACTTGCCAGAATGCCATTCGAATTCGACATCCATAGCCGCGCACCAGCCAAAACGGGGCCGGTCCATGTGAGGGGATCGGAATCCCTGTCGTCGGGATCAACATTCTTGGGAAGAGGTGTAACCCACATGGGCCTGCCGCTGGCGCGCGTTAGCGCGATCAACTGGCTTGTGCCGCCGTAAATAAAAACGGTATCTCCGGCGACAATGGGCGTATCAATGCCTCCGATATCGCTTTCCCAAACGCGGTCGCCGCTTCTCAAATCGATAGCGGCGATGCGACCGCTATGGCTGACGGCGTATACGCGTCCGCGGTCAATAACGGGGAGGCCTCGGATGTCGGCGATGGCCGGAAGTGCGCCGATCTGAGCAGGAGCGGCCAAGGAATAATTCCACGACATGCGGCCGTTTTGGGCGCGCAGGCCATAAATCTCGCCGGTGCTGTACGCGACGACGACAGTGTCTCCCTGCACAGCAGGGCTCGAAGCGCCCATAATCGCCGCGTTTTCGGCCGTTCCAGACTGATGCCATAAAATTTCGCCATCTATGGCTCTTAATGCGTTCAGGTCGTTGTCGATGCTGACGACATAAATCCGGTCGTCTGCGACGGTCGGCGCAGCGCGAAGGGGTTTCAGTAACGACTTGCGCCATTTTATCTTGCCCGTCTTTGCCTGAATGGCGCAGACGTCGCCGAAGCCTGTCGTGGCGTAAAGCGTGTCTCCGTCGACCGCAATGCCTCCGCCCATGGCGCGGTTGTCGCTGTTTTCGGGCGTTGTCTCGCGCGACCACAGCCTTTTTCCGGTTTCTATATCGAAAGCGCTGACCGTTCCTTCGGCGTCCATCGTATAAACGGCGCTGTGTGCAACGACGGGGCGGCTCAAAAGCTTGAAGTCGGAGTTCGATCCTTCGCCGATGCTTCCTTTCCATAAAATTTGCGGTTTTTCGGAAAGCTGAACGCCGGGCATCGCGTGCTCGCTGTCGTAACCGGGTTGCGGCCACGATAAGTTGATTATTTCGCGGGGCAGGGACGGTTTCGCGCCTTCCAGCCCTTTGTCGGCTTCGAGCGTTCGCGCCTGCTCTAAAACGGCGATGCGTTCTCCCTTGACGGTCGCGCCGATTTTGTTTTGAGCGCTGCCGCAGGCGGCAAGAAGAACCGCAGACGAAAGCAAAAAAAGAGGCGCGAGATTTCTTTTGCTCATGAGAGGCCTTATTTCTCGTTCAGTGTTTGCAGAAGATTTAACGCTCTCGCCGAAAGGCTTTGCGGCGCGCGCGGATCTTGGGACAGCGACGTCAAAATATTTTTAGCTTTATTCTTATCCCCCGCTCGAAAAGCAAGATAGGCGTCCGCTTCCGACGCCGAGTATTTCCATGCGGCGTTATCGGCGGTCAGCGGTTGAAGCCGGGCCGAAAGTTTGGCGGCATCGCCTGTATCGAGTTGCGTTTTGACGGAGAGTAATTCCCCAAGTTGCCGAAGCGCGGGGGCAACTTTCGTATCTGTCGCAATTTTATCAAAATATTCTTGGGCCATTTTTTTGTCTTCGCGGTCCAGAGCGGCTGCGCCTGCATGCAAGACGGCAAGGGCCGCTGCCGTTGTGCCTGCATTTTTGTCGACGAACTTTTGCATATCTTCCAGATTTTTTGTCGTATCCTCGGAGGAATTCTCAATCGCCGTAAGATATGCGGCTGTGATCTTTTGATTGCGGTCGGTTTTCCAAGAACGGTAAGCCGTCGACGTAGCGGTCGAAAGGACAATGCCGACAGCGGCAAGAACAATCCAAAAGCCGTAATTTTTCCAAAACGCCTCAAGTTTCTGGCGTTCGAGATCCTCTTGAACTTCTTGGAAAAGATTGGGGGGGAGCATGGACATGGGCGGGCAAAACTCGCAATCTAGGATTTTAACGATGTATGTTCCTCCAAACATAGGGTCTTGTTCCCAAAATCACAAGGGCCGCATAATTAAGGTTTATGCTTGACCATTTGGGCTTCGGCGCGTAAGAGTTCCGCCTTGCGCCGGTGTATCGCTGAATGCTCGGCGTAGGGCAAATATTAACTATAAAAGAACGCAACAAACAGATTTGGGAAATAACGTCATGGCCAATCATAAATCCGCCAAAAAACGCGCGCGCCAAACGGTTAAGCGCAATGAGTTAAACCGGTCGCGGCGCTCGGCAATTCGCACGTTGTCGAAGGAGTCGGAAGCCGCTTCCGCTTCGGGAGATGCGGCGACGGCGAAAACGGCGTTGCGTAAAGCTGAATCTTCGCTAGCGAAGGGCGCAGCTCGCGGAACGCTGCATTGGAAAACGGCGGCGCGTAAAACGTCTCGCCTTGCGAAACGCGCGAAAGCCGCCAAGAAAGCGTAACAAGTTTTTGTTTTTTTTGTTTTTTGAAATTGCCGCGCAGAAACAGCGCGGCAATTTTTTTGTCCTCGTGCGCAATGCAGTTTTTGTAAATTTGTTGCGCGCAGAAAAACGAGAAAGGTCGATATTGGGATAATTTTGTTTTTTTGTATAATTTTTTTTGGTGTTCTCCCTTCGGACCAGTGGACAAAGAACCAAAATTTGATCTATGGTCCCTTCCTCTCGCAAAGATGACTTCTCCGCAAAAATGGGTCGGAAAAATATGAGCGATTTCAAAAAACAAACGGTTCCCGGTGGTTTTTATCGCGACGCAATAATTTTCGCCCGTTGTCTTACGTCATAAAAAATTTTTCGCTTCGGCGTCGTTTCGAAGCGAGGCTTTTTTATTTTTGACGAAGCGTTCGGTCGATGGGGTTTTAGGATGAAGGCACAGACGGCAAAATTGAGCTTCCAAGAAGAGCATGCAAATACATCCTCGATGAACGATTTGCGTCTTTCTCTGCGCAGGCACTTTGGGGAAACGGCCTATTGTCGGTGGCTTGAGCCGATGACGGGCGAGGTTGTACGCGACGCCGAAGGCAAAGTGTGCGCTGCGCTTGTTCTGCCGACGCGTTTTATGCGCGATTGGGTCGAAGCCCATTATGGGGAAACGATCAGAGATTTATGGCGGCAGGTTGTGCCAACCGGGGTTGTTTCGTTCTCCGTCATGTCTCCCTTATCAAAGGCTGCGCAGGCTAAAAACGCCATTGATGCGGCGGCGACAACGGCCCCGCTTTCTGTTATCGGCCGTCCTGTGGCAGCGCCGGCGGCTCCGTCGGGAAGCATGCTGGGCGAATTGCCCGCCGATCTCGATCCGCGCTTTACTTTTGACAATTTTGTTGTAGGTAAGGCCAACGAATTGGCTTATGCCGCCGCACGACGCGTTGCCGATACCGAAAATCCCGCATTCAACCCCTTGTTCCTGTATGGCGGTGTGGGGCTCGGAAAAACGCATTTGATGCATTCGATCGCCTGGCATATCCGGACGCATTATCCTCATCGCCGAGTCATATACATGTCGGCGGAAAAGTTTATGTATCAGTTCGTCCGCGCCTTGCGTTTCAAGGATACGGTTTCGTTTAAGGAGCAGTTTCGTTCGGTCGACGTTTTGATGATCGACGACGTTCAGTTTATTGGCGGCAAGGATACGACGCAGGAAGAGTTTTTCCATACCTTCAACGCGTTGGTCGATCGAAATCGGCAGGTTATCGTTTCTGCCGACAAATCGCCGCAGGATCTTGATCGTGTGGAAGAGCGGCTTCGGTCGCGCTTGGGTTGGGGGCTTGTTGCCGATTTGCATCCCGTCGATTACGAGCTTCGGCTTGGCATCCTTCACGCCAAGGCCGACAAGCTGGGGTGTCAGGTGCCCGACAAGGTTATGGAATTTTTGGCGCACAAGATTGCGTCGAACGTTCGCGAGCTTGAAGGCGCTCTGAATCGCATTATTGCGCATGCCCAGCTTGTAGGGCGCACGATTTCCCTCGAAATGACGCAAGAGGTCCTATCGGATTTGCTGCGCGCGTCTGAACGCAGGGTTACCATCGACGAGATACAAAAGAAAGTCGCTGAACATTACAACGTTCGCGTTGCCGATATGCATTCCGCTCGCCGTTCTCGCGCCGTTGCGCGTCCGCGTCAGGTTGCCATGTATCTTGCTAAGCAGTTGACGCCGCGCAGCTTGCCCGAGATTGGCCGTAAATTTGGCGGCAGGGATCATACGACCGTTATTCACGCGGTTCGCAAGATCGAAGAACTTTCCGCGTACGACGCTTCGTTCCGGGAAGACGTCGAGTTACTGCTTCGGCTTCTTAGAACAACGCATTTTGACGATCAGAAAGAGATGCGGGACCATTTTATGCCCAACTCTTTCGAATCCAAACGCGGCTGACCTTCTTCCACGTTCTATTGTTTGCGGGGCGCTGTGCGCTCAACGGCACCTTTTGGGGCGTTTGAAGGGGAAGTCTACTTATAAAAAAAAGAGTAAAAACCTACAAATACGGTAAATTTAAACTTACTGTTAACTTTCATGTGCTCGAAATTAATAAATACCGAATCGGGTTTTTATCCGGGGATGTCCATTGTCGAACGCGCAACCAAATATGCCGCCAAAAAATAGGAAAAGCTTCCTGTTGGCGATCGCTGCCGTGTTCGTATTTTTCGGAGCAGCCTACCCTTGTTTCGGCGAAACGCTGCCGGAAGATTCCTCGGGCGTTTCCGCCGTTGCGATTCCTAAGCCGACGCCGCCGTCTGGCATTAATATCCCGGAGCCGCCGCCGGCTATGGCTTTTTCTTCGAATCCAAATCAGCTCGCGATACAGGCCGAGCAGGCCGTCATTCAGGCGCAAGCGGACGCCGAGGCTGAGGAGCGCAGGAAAGAAGAAGAACATAACGCAAAATCCTTCGAAAAAGCCGCGACGGGGCTGATGCCATTAAGGCCCGATCAAATAAGGGCTTTTATGAGAAAGCTTGAGGAAACGCAGAGCGCATCGCAGGCACCTTCGGATGGCCCGCCCAAGGGGGCGACTCGGATTGAGGCGGTTTCTCTCGATCCGGGCGTTGATCCTCCAGAAATCCAGCTTAATGCCGGATATGTGACGACGGTCACGATCGTCGATGTGACGGGCGAGCCGTGGCCTATTCTCGACGTCGGCGTCGGCGGTAATTTCGAGGTGTCCCCAACACAGTCTGGGACGCATGTCGTGCGCCTTATGCCGCTGACCCGCGTCGCCGCTGGAAACTTGTCGGTGCTTTTGAAGGACTTGCCGACGCCCGTGATTTTCCGTTTGGCTGCGGGCGGTCCGACGGTCGATTTGAGATACGATGCGCGCATCGGAAAATTCGGTCCTGGGGCCAAGCCGCAAATTGTTAATCGTTCTAGGCCAGAGGCGGGGGATGAAACGCTTGCGCTAATTTTAGAAAATGCGCCGCCTGCTGCTGCCAAGCGCATCAAGGTTGCGGGTCTTGATGCGCGGACAAAGGCTTGGGGACTTAACGATAAAGTTTATCTCAGGACTCCCTTAACCCTTCTATCGCCGGCATGGAACGCCAGCATGGTCTCTGGAGACGGAACGTCCGTTTATGAAATCGGTTCGGCGCCTGTTCTCTTGATGTCCGATAATGGAGCCGTTGTGCGCGCCCAGATTATGCGGGAAGAAGATCATGACAACTGATTTCGAAAATGAGAATAATAACGAATTCACCGAGCCTGAGGCGGCGTTGCAGGAAGACGGTCCGCAAAAAACAGGCGCTGCGGCAAATTTAGTTGAAGCGTGGCAAACGCGTCCGCTTTTCAAATTCATGGTTCTTGTCATCGGCGTTTTTGCCGTAGGCGCTGCGGCAGTGAAGTTTTTCAGCGACGACGGTCCGCAAAACGAATTTGCCCGCATCAGCAAGCCCCCTATTCTTAAGGAAGCGCCGGGCGGGGTTGTTTCCCCTTATATGCGCAAGCAGACCGAGATGGCCACAAACGAGCGCGTTCAGCAAGCAATAGCAACGGGAGGCAGCGCTATTCAGACGCCTTTGGGACAAATGGCAGACGCGAGCGATAACATTGCCGGAAAAGAAGTCGATCCGCTTAAGGAATTGCGGGCGGAGACCGAACTGTTGAAAAAGCAGGTTAGGGAGACGCAACAGGTTCAAAAACAGATCCAGATTCAACGCGAGCCGTTCGACAATTCTTTGGCCGACGCCATGCAGCGTCAGATGCAACTGCTTGTAACGAGCTGGACGCCTCAACAGATCAAGCTGATGAACATTACAAAAAACGAGGACAAAAAAGAAGAACGGGCAGGCGCGGGATCTTCCGGGCGCGCGGCGCGAACCATTATTCCGGCGGGCACCGTCAGTTATGCACAATTGCTGACTGAGGCAAATTCCGATGTGCCGGGGCCTATTCTTGCTCAAATTGTGTCGGGCCCGTTGTCCGGTGCACGCGTGATTGGATCGTTTCAGTCGCAGATGGGATATGAAAAATATCTTGTGATGAGCTTTTCTCTCGCCACAAAGCGCGGAAAAGAATACACGATCAATGCTGTTGCGCTGGATCCGGACACGACGCTGGGCGGTATGGCGACAGAGGTTGACGAGCGTTATTTCTCGCGCGTCGTTCTTCCGGCCGCCGCAGGGTTTCTGGAAGGCGTCGGGTCGGCAATTTCGTCGGGGGGCACAAGCGTCACGACAAACGGATCGACGACCATTGTTTCCCAGACGCGGCAGGGTATGCGCGAAGGTATGTATAATGGCTTGTCCGAAGCGGCTCAGACGATGGGGCAGTTCTTCCAGAATCAAGCCAATTTGACACAACCGCTGGTCCGCGTCGCTGCGGGAACGCCGTTTGGGATATTTTTCGTTGCGGCCGTTAAGGAGCAGACATCGGACGGCTCACTACAAGTTAATCAAGGCGCTCAGGGCGTTGCCGCCAATGCGTCGAATCTTCCGCAGGGATATGGCGTCAGCTATCCTGGCGTGAACGCTGTTGCGGTGGCCAATCCTCTGCCTTATCCGAACTATGTTTCTCCTTCGCGCGGTTCCAGTGGCTCGTCGTCACAGCTTCAGGTATATACGCCAAACAATCAGCCCTATGTGCCTCCGTCGCAACAAACATATTATGGATATGGACGTTAAGCCGTGTTAGGTTGTGTCAACAGTCAAACGTTTTTTGGGCGGAAAAACCCGCAATTTCAAGATGTTGATGCTTGCGTACGGAGTGAACGCTGTGCTCGAAGTTTTTGGATTGCGTGTTTTTGTGTCACAGGCTGGTTTGCAGGGCGGCATAACCCAGTTAGGCTAAGCGCAGTGTCCGGAAGAATCGTAGGAGTTCGCCAATGACCAATACATATGGATCTGATCAAAATTCTCCCGATGGAGATGCGTCCCTGGAGATCGTTGCCGAAGAGGAACAAATTACCGAGGCCCCTTCGGAAGAAGAGTTTGCGGATCAGACGCCTTTTGACGAGCCGTTGGATGAAAGGCCGCGCAAAAGATCGGCCGCTCTTCCTATCGCAGCGGCTATGGGCGGCGTCGTTTTATTGGGGTATGTCGCTTGGACCCTCAGCAGCGGTTCTCCTCAGTTGTTCGCCTCCGTTAAACAAATGGCGACCGGAGCGCCCGCGCCGTTTTCGATTTCGGAACCCCCTTCTTCCGGAGTGGGAAACAAAGCGGTTGCCGATCAAGCAATCGGGGCACCTAAAACAGATTCAGCCGTTCAGCCGACTGCGCCGCAAGAAGGTGCACCGAATGTGGCGGCTGCCGGAGATGCGCTTCCAGCGCAGGGGGCTGTGCCGACGCAGGAACCCGGATCGGCGGAAAAAATTGTACATCAATCTCCCATTATTCATGCGCCTCCGCCGAATGGCGGGCCTGAAATGCACGCCGAAGGATCGGCCATTGTGTCGGGGGCCTCTTTGGGCGCGCCTCCTGCGCCGCCTGTGCCCGTAACGACCGAAGATCTTAACCGTAAGGTCGAAACCCTGACGGCGCGGGTCGATTCGTTGCAACGCGCGTTGGATCAGGCAAATCAGATTCTGGTTCAAATGAACAGTTCTTTGGCTGCGTCGGCGACGACGGCATCGAGGCTCGATGCAATCGAGCAGAAGCTGGATAGGCCCAGCCGTGCCGCAACAAGAACCCGGACAACGCCATCCAAGAGAAAATTCGTTGCTGAGGCACCGACGCCTGCCCCGGTTCAGTTATCTACGGATGAGCCGGAAGAGGTTGCGCAGCCCCCTGTTCAGAAAAAGAGTTCGGCAAAGACAAAAAAACAGCGGGTCGCAGAGAAGGATAGCGATTCCGATGTCGCTGAAACGCCGTCCAAGAACTGGATTCTCCGTTCTGCCGCGCCGAATCGTGCGTGGATATCTCAAAGCACGTCTTCGCAAGACCTCAGAGAGATCCATGTTGGGGATAATATCCCCGGCGTTGGACGGATAACGGGGATTGAACTGCGCGGCGATGCGTGGATAGTTCACGGCACGAAAAAGAGCATTTACTAATTTTTGACAGGGTTGACGTCTGGCGCGTGCGGTTCATTGCGTCATATGTTTTCGTGCTGCGTTTTTCATATCTAAAATATGTCTAACTAGGCTAAAGCCAAAGACTATTTTCCCTTAATCATAAACCGTACGATGGGGGTAAATAAAATGTTGCGATCTCTTGCAATTTCACTTCAAACCCGCCATCTATACTTCGTTGAAGCTGTAAGCTTTTTCCGATTTTTGACTGCGAAATCCCATAATGATCCCTTCTCTCGTCCGCAAACTATTTGGTTCCCATAATGATCGTCTTTTAAGCGCGCAGACGCCGATTATTGCGCGGATTAATGCGCTCGAGCCGCAATTCAAGGCTTTGTCTGACGAAGAGCTTCGTGCCAAGACAACGGAGTTTCGCGATCGCTTTGCTAAGGGGGAAACCCTCGACGATCTTTTGCCCGAGGCCTTTGCGACAGCGCGTGAGGCTGCATGGCGCGTGCTGGGTCAGCGGCCATTCGACGTTCAGCTGCGCGGCGGCATCGTTCTTCATCAGGGAAGAATTTCGGAAATGCGTACGGGCGAAGGCAAAACGCTTGTTGCTGTATTGCCGAGTTATTTAAACGGATTGACGGGGAGGGGCGTTCATATTGTTACCGTCAACGATTATTTAGCCAAGCGCGATAGCGAATGGATGGGCCGGATTCACAATTTTTTAGGCCTAACGGTCGGGTGCATCGTTCACGGGCTCGAAGATCACGAGCGCAAGGCGGCTTACGGTGCCGACATCACATACGGTACAAATAACGAATTTGGGTTTGATTATTTGCGCGATAATATGAAGTTCGCGCAGGAAGACCTTGTTCAGCGCCCCTTTAATTATGCGATTGTCGACGAAGTTGATAGCATTCTTATCGACGAGGCGCGCACGCCGCTTATTATCTCCGGGCCAGCGGAGGATTCGTCGGAATTGTATATTAAAACCGACGCGATTATCCCGATGCTTGCCGAGACCGATTACGAAAAAGACGAAAAAGCAAAGACCGTTGTTTTGACCGAGATCGGAAATGAAAACATCGAACGCCTTTTGGGCGAGGCCGGGCTTCTTGCGCCAAACTCTGTGGGCCTTTACGATCCCGCCAACGTCACGATCGTTCATCATGTAACTCAGGCTTTGCGCGCGCATAAGATGTTTGCGCGCGATGTGGATTACATCGTCAAAAACGATAAGGTCATTATTATCGACGAATTTACGGGCCGCATGATGGAAGGCCGCCGTTATTCTGACGGCTTGCATCAGGCTCTTGAGGCCAAAGAACACGTTACGATTCAGCGCGAAAACCAAACGCTTGCGAGCATCACGTTCCAGAATTATTTCCGCCTATATCCCAAGCTTTCTGGGATGACTGGCACGGCCTTGACGGAAGCGGCGGAATTTGCCGAGATCTACAATCTGGAAGTTGTCGAGATTCCCACCAACGTTCCCGCCATTCGCAATGACATGAACGACGAGGTTTATGGCACGATGGCCGAGAAAATTGACGCCATCGTGAAGTTGATCGAAGAGTGCCGCGCGCGCAAGCAGCCAGTTCTGGTTGGAACGGTTTCCATTGAAAAATCTGAACATCTTTCCGATATCCTGAAGAAAAAGAAAATTCCGCATAACGTCCTCAACGCGCGCTTTCACGATTCCGAGGCCGCGATTATTGCGCAGGCTGGGCGTCTTGGCGCTGTGACCATCGCCACAAACATGGCGGGTCGGGGCACGGATATTCAGCTTGGCGGCAACGTCGATGCGTGCCTTGCCGAACTTTCGGCGGAAGACAGGGCGAATGAAAAGAAAGTCGATGCGCTGCGTCGTGAGATCGACGCGGCTCGCGAGGAAGCGCGCAAGGCGGGCGGTTTGTTCGTGATCGGCACGGAACGTCATGAGTCGCGCCGTATTGATAATCAGCTGCGCGGACGTTCTGGGCGTCAGGGGGATCCCGGGGCTTCGATATTTTTCCTTTCGCTTGAAGACGACTTGATGCGAATTTTTGGGGCGCACAATCAAACACAGGCCATTTTGGCAAGGCTGGGATTGCGCGACGGCGAAAAAATTGCGCATCCGTGGATTACGACGGCGTTGGCGAAGGCGCAGCAGAAGGTTGAAGAGCGGAATTTTGAAATTCGTAAGAATTTGCTTAAATTTGACAATGTCATGAACGATCAACGCAAGGTCGTTTATGAACAGCGCCGCGATATCATGGCGGCGGCGGACGTTTCAGACGTCATTCGCGACTTGCGCGAAGAAGTCATTCACGATTTTGTGGCCAAGGCGATCCCGCCGCATTCCTATGTCGAGCAATGGGATATCTCTGGGTTGCAGGAGCGCGTTCGCGATGTTCTTTCGCTCGATCTCCCGATCGAGGCATGGGTGGCGGAGAACAGCATTGCTGAGACTGAAATCGAAGATAAGATTAAGAAAGCTGCTGCTGAAAAAATCAAGGAAAAGACGGCAGTTGTTGATGAAGCGTCGTTACGCCATGCGGAAAAAGCGGCGCTTTTAAGCATTCTTGACCAGGCATGGAAGGAGCATCTGCTCGATCTCGATCAGCTTCGTCAAGGCATTCATCTTCGCGGATATGGACAGCGCGATCCCTTAAACGAATATAGCCGCGAGGCCTTTGGTTTGTTTGAGCTTATGCTGATTTCCGTCCGCGAAGAGGTGACGAAGGCCCTCATGCATGCCGGAATGAATCTTCCTTCCATTGAAGAAATGCTCGAACGTCAACGCGAGGCTGCCTTGATGGAGGAACTTAGTGGCGATGCTGCCGCAGCCTCTTTTGGCGGAGAGTCATTGCCGGACGGGATGGTTTTGGCTTCGGGGGCGCGTCGATCCGCCGCAATGTCTTTTCCGCGAGGCGTTGTCGATCCAGCAAATCCCGAGACATGGGGCAATACGCCGCGCAATGCGCCCTGCCCTTGCGGATCGGGGAAAAAATACAAGCACTGCCACGGTTCGGTTCGCTGATCGAGCTAACCGCCTAAGGCCTGACTATTTTGGAGCTTTCCCGTTTTTCGCCTTTCCAAAGTTTATGTAAAGACGAAAGGGTGTTTGGCCGTTAAGCTGTTTTGGCTGTAGCGTTGCTGCGTGCCGCTGTGTCCGCACCTTGTTGCGGATCGCGCAGAACATATCCGCGCCCCCAGACGGTTTCAATATAGTTGTCGCCGCCTGCGGCCGTCGCAAGCTTTTTACGCAGTTTGCAAACGAACACGTCGATAATTTTCAGTTCTGGCTCGTCCATGCCGCCGTAAAGATGGTTAAGAAACATTTCCTTGGTCAGGGTTGTTCCCTTGCGCAGGGAAAGGAGCTCAAGAATGCCGTATTCCTTTCCGGTCAAATGCAGCGGAACACCGTCGACTTCGACTGTGCGCGTGTCGAGGTTAACGACCAGCTTGCCTGTGCGGATGACGCTGTCGGAATGGCCCTTGCTCCGGCGAATGATCGCATGAATGCGGGCGATTAACTCGCGCCGATCGAATGGCTTGGTTAAATAGTCGTCGGCACCGAAGCCGAGACCCTTGATCTTGTTATCGAGTTCCGAAAGTCCCGACAGGATAAGAATGGGCGTCGTGACACGTGCGGCCCGCAGACGACGCAAGACTTCGTAACCATCAATATCGGGCAACATCAAATCGAGAATGATGATGTCGTAATCGTAAATTTTTCCTATTTCCAACCCATCTTCGCCCAGATCGGTTGCGTCGACGATAAAGCCTTCCGCCTGCAACATAAGTTCGATGCTTTTGGCAACCGAGGTATCGTCTTCGACCAGCAGAACGCGCATAGTTTTGCCTCACATTGGTTAACGGCCAAAGTTAATATCCGGGCACTCTAACACAGAACTTAACCAATAGTAAGCTTTATTAACGATAAGGGTTGTGTGTCAATAGTCATTTATATTCAGGAGGTTAGCGTGTTCTGTTTCATAAAATGAAAAAACTTAATTGAATACATGCTCTATTTTCTGTCTTTCGAACCAGTTGAGCCGACGTGTGTTTTTTTGATTTGGGTGACTGTTGGGAACGGTATTTCGATATTCTCTTCGTCGAAGCGGAGTTTGATTCGAAGCAAGAGAGCGCGCCGGATTTCCCATTGCTTTCCGGGGCGTGCGCGCATGCGAACGCGTACAGAAATTGACGAAGCGCCAAGTTCCTGCACGCCCAATACTTCAATGGGCTCAAGAATGTGTTGTCTTAATGCCGGGTCTTCCCGGATTTCTTCCCCAATTTTCGACAGGACGCGCATGACATGTTTAAGGTCGCTGTCATACGCGACACCGACATCGATCAGGGCGTATGCAAAATCCCGTGTCCTATTGGAAATTTTCGAGACTTCGCTGAATGGTAAAATGTGCAAAGATCCGTCGACATCGCGCAGACGAATCGCGCGGAAGCTTAGCGTTTCGACGGTGCCTTCGAAGGTGTCAATTTTAACGACGTCTCCGACGGCAATTGTGTTTTCGGCAACAATAAAAAGACCGGTAAGAAAGTCTTTAACAAGCGTTTGGGAACCAAAGCCGATGGCAACACCGACAACGCCGGCACCAGCCAGTAAAGGCGCAATATTGACCCCGATGACCGAAAGGGAAATTAGAACTGCCAACAACGAAAAAAGAACGAAAATCGATGTGCGCACCATCGGCAACAGAGTCCGCGCCCGAGCCGAGGCGACCGGTGTTTTGCTGATTTTGTCTTGTCGATTCAAATAACGCTCTACGGCATTGTGGAATAACTCGTAAAGAACCGTCAGAACCGATAGCGTGATCGCGATGGAAAGCGCCTCTCCCAAAAGGCGTTGTCCGGATGGCGAGGAAAAGTATCCGCCAATATTTACGCCCCATGTTGCCCCGATTCCCAAAAGGGCGCAGACCCAAATTGCAGGTTTTAAAACAAACGACAAAACCTGACGGTGAAGAAGCGCGGATTTGTTGGGTAGAGGCGTTTTCCATTTTTCGATTAAAACGAAACCAAAATATACCGCGACAAGAATGACGACGCTAAAAACCGTTCCGCGCAGCATAAGGGAAAGGCTGTTGTTGCCGACAAAGGTGACGAGCAAACTAATTACGATATATACGATTGCCAACCCATGCCAGTGCCGCGATAGCCACAGGCGCATTGCTTGAATCGGGTTGGGCGGGTCATCAAAATTTTGGCCTCGCAAAACGTTTGCAACGCGCGAGCGCGCCTTGAAGACGACAATACCGGCTATCGAGGCCAGAACGGCGGCGCAGAAGTTCTGGAAAGCGACAATTACGCTTTGTGGCGCGCGCATTGCGGTCGCAATGTCGATCAAAAAATAGGCATAAACGATGATAATGCAAAACGCGCTGGACCAACGGAAGCCGGAAACGGCTTCTTCTGTTGACAAAGGAAGCGTTCGCAAATGCGGCGTTGTCGGAGAAAAAAAGGCCCTTAGGATCTGCTGGGCGGCAAAGGCGATGGAAATGGCATAGATAACATCCGAGACAACGAACAAGGGCAGTTTATGTGTTTCGTTTTGTTCTAAAAGGAGCAAGGACGATCCAAGGAAGATTAACACCGGAATCAGACGTAAGAAAAGTAAGCTGCCAATCAACCCTATGCGGCCGAGCATCGTTCGGGGTTTGTTGCGCTTAACCCGTAAGCGTAAAGGGATAAGGAAAAGGATAAAGGCGATGCCGGCAAGCAGAGGGGGGGCGACCGATCCCAGCAAATTGGTGCCGATCAAGTTCCATGATGCTGCACGGCGCGAATCCGTTTGTTGGAGTTTAAACCAATCGAGCGCATCTGGAACAAACGATGCGCGGGCATCGAATATTGACTTAAGTTCCGTAACGACATCCATGGCCTTTCCGACGCTTGCTAGCGTTCGGGTGACGAACGTATCCGCAATCTGTCCGGAAAATTCATCGATGTTTTCGGGCGCGGCCGTTGGTGCGGGCTGGTTTGATGTGATGCCGACAAGGGTTTCGAGCGTTTGCCCCAACTGAGAGGCGAGCGGTTGCCGTGGAGGTTCTGTCACGACCGGCGTTGAGATGGCTTGGGCTTCGGAAGCTGCGGTGGCGGACTGTTTTGCCAGGGCCGAACAGCAAAAAACAAGAAGGCATCCGATAACAAAAAAACGGAAAAGCCATTCATGCGATTTTCTCATAACTATGCCCCGCGAAAAGAATGCCTATAGAAATGTGCTAGGAAGCAACAAATCCATACCAGCGATCAGCGTACCTCAGGTCGTTTTGACATTCAAATAATCTCGGGCGGTAACGTGGCCAGATTGAAAGGAGAAAATTTCTTCGGCGGTTTGCTGCGAAGACCCCGATTTTTGAAGGCCAAGTAAATTTTTCTTGTTGGTATTTTATTCCTCGCCGCCGATGTGCGGCACTACTTGGCTTAACCTTTCGTTAACACACAAGGCTGCACGAAAGAGAAAATTCATTTTCATAAGCGGCGGAAACACCTTGTTTGCTGCGTTAAGCCGAAAGAATCGCTTTTCTTGTCACACCAAGATACAAGAAAGGCCTGCGGCGAAATTCCTGTGTTGCTCTGCTCTCTTTTTTCAATATAGTATTCACGAATCAGTGCAATCTGCGAATCACCATCCGGTTTTTCACAAAGAGAAATCAAATGCCAACCAGAACCTTTTCCGCCCTGTGTGGAGCCGCAACGCTGGCTGTTGGGTTTGCCCTTTGGGCACCGCCCGTTCAGGCAGGATTTCAATGGAGCGAACCGAAGGAAAGTTCGGCATATCTTGGCTCTGCCTCTCAAGATATATCGGTCTCTCCGGGCATCGTGAGCGGTCCCGAGGGCGTTTCGCCCGTCATTTCGGGCGCTCCCGTTTATCCAAGCGCGCCGTCACTTTCTTCTGTTGGAGGGGCCAGAGATAAATACGATCTTGCGACGGAAACAATCAGTATGTCGCCCGTATTGGCGTCGCCGCTCGGTGCTCCTGGCGCACCTCCGGTTGGCGGAGAAGTTGTTCAGGGATTTGCGACACGCGTTCCGTTGGCGCTTGCGTTGCGCCAGATTTTGCCGGGAAATTATAATTTTTCCCTCGATCCGGGAATCGATGCGAATACGCTTGTTTCGTACAAGGGTGGGCGTCCGTGGGGCGAGACGCTTAAGGGCATGTTGTCGTCGGTCGGACTGGATTATCGTTTGGCTGGGACGGTCGTGACCGTTGCCCATGCATCGGTGGCACCGCCGACGGTGGATGCGCTTCCTGCGCCGGGGCAATCGCCTTCTTTGCAGGTTCAGCCGTTGCGGTATATGCAGCCGACGGCCTTGCCAAGGGTTAGGGACGCTCAGGTTGTGACGGCGTCTCCTGAAAAGGGGGCGGTTAATACAGAAGGGTGGTCCGCCAACCGGGGAGAAACGTTGCGCAAGGTTTTGTCAAATTGGTGCAGTCGCGCCGGGGTCGAATTGAAGTGGCTGTCTGAATATGACTATCCGATCGAAGCGTCTGCGCACTTTAGCGGCGGATTCGAGGAGGCCGTTCGCAGTCTTTTTTCTGGCTTCGACAGCGCTCGGCCTCAACCGATAGGTGAGCTTCATGTCAATCCTCGTGCCGGACAAGATGTTCTGGTTGTTCAAGCGCGCGGCAACAGTTACACGAATTAACGGAGACTTAGGGATGGCACGGACTTGGATTGCTTACGCTATTATTGCAAGCCTCTGCACGTCGTTGATGGCCTGCGATCAATCGGAAAAGATGCGGCGCACCATAGACCAAAGAGCGACTGAGGCCCAGCAGGCCTTGGCCTCGGCGGCAAAAACGGTCAATCCGGTTCCCTACGACCCACTGACGGTTACAAACAAGATTTGGAATGGCAGCACGGCTCACAGGATGCAGCGTGGCATGCCCTTGCCGTCGAAATATGAAGATTCTCGCGGCGTGACCCTTGTTTCGTCAGAGCCTATGTCGATAACCGAGCTGTCCAATGCCGTTAGCGCTCAGACTGGGATTCCGATCCGGTTGTTTGCGTTGGCGCTTACCTCGGGAAAGCCGACGTCGCCGATCGCTTCGCGTGGGCAGACGTCGTCGAACGATCTTGAAATGCCGGTTTCTTACGAGGGCCCTTTGTCGGGACTTCTTGACCGCATGAGCGCTTTTTTTGGAACCAGCTGGAGATACGACGGCGCAACGATCTCGATTTCGCGCTATGAAACGCGCGTTTTCGTTGTTGAGGCTTTGCCGGGAACGCAGGAAATAAACGAAGGTATGCAAGACGATCAGTCGGCAAGTTCGGGCGGTAGCACGAGCTCCTCGAGCAGTTCGGGAAGCGCCACAGCAACGACGACACAGGTCAACACGTTGACCCAAAACTCAAAGACGACGGTGACCCTCAAATATTGGGACGAATTGAAGGAAGTGATCAATTCAATCGTGGGTCAACAAGGCGGTGCCGTTATATCGCCGACGATGGGGACCGTTACTGTTACGACAACTCCAGACGTTATGGCGACCGTTGCCGAATATTTGGCTAAAGAAAACAAAAGGCTGTCGCGTCAGATTGCGATCAATGTTCAAATCTACAGCGTGACTTTAAATCAAAGCGAAGATTTCGGCGTTGCATTTACGGGCTTTCTTAAAAACCTGTCATCGTTTTCCGGTTTCTCTTACGACTCGGCTGGCGTTCCCGGCTTTACCAATTCGGGGTTGAGCAGAACAAGTCTTGGTACGCTTGGCGTTGCCATTATCAACGGACCAAACGATCCGACGATGCATGCCGGGGATGTTTTGACAGCGCTTTCGGCGATAGGCGATGCCAGCGAGGTTGCTCAATTTCCTATGACGACGCTCAACAACCATCCGGTGTCGCGACGCGTGGGCAAGGACAGGTCGTACATCGCGACGATCAACAGCAGCACGACGACGTCCTCGGGAACGGGGTCCGTTCTTTGGACGCCTGTTATTCAGACAATTCACGATGGCTTTTCTCTTCAGTTGACGCCGCGTCTGCTTGACGATGGCCGCATGCTTTTGCAGTATTCGCTTAGTTTGATCGGCCTTGAATCGAGAAATACGACAAGCTTTGATACTGGAGATTTGGTTATTCCTCTTGATTTGCCGATCACCGACAACAGGATATTCGTCCAGCAGTCAATGTTGCGCAGCGGCCAGACTCTTATCATCGGCGGCGTCGATCAGGAAACGATTACGCAAAACAAGCAAGGGGTTGGGGATCCTGACAACTTTCTGTTAGGCGGCGGAACGTCCAGTAACAACAACCGCCTCATGTTGTTTATGGCCATTACGCCACAAGTTATGGATGTAGGGGCTACCGAGGAGCGCACCTAATGCCCGCTGGCGTCGTCACCGTTGGTCGCCACCGCTATGCCGTAGGTTTATATTGGGAAAACAGCCCCGGCAGAGGACGTGTCGCGCAAATAGCAAAAGAAGCGGCGGAACAGCCGGGCCAGCAAGCTGACTTTTACGTCGTGCGCCCGGGAAGCAAGGACGGCCGAGTTCCTCAGTTTGGTCTTTGTTCGGGCGAAGCGGGGCAAGCACCGGGAATGCCTGTGTTGGCCGCGTGTCTTGCAACTCAGATTATGGGATCTTGGGCGGGGGCTTTTCGTCTTAACGAGGGCGTTGTCGTCGTTATCGTCCGTGACGATCTCATCGTTCCTGACGGCGATCTTTTCTTTCTTGAGGAAGCTGAGGCTCGTGATCGCCTGATCCAAGAAATAGGGTTCGGCGGATTGCAGACTGTTTATGCTCCCGAGTCTTGGTCTGTGCCGGGGGCGGATTCGATCCCCCTATCGCTGCTTGTGAACGATCAAATAGATATTAAGCTGCAGCGCGTCTCCATGCCCAAAAGGGTTAAGGTTATTGCGGGTTTGGCTGGGGGCCTTTTCGTTCTTGGACTGGGAACCCTCTGGTATTTCGAGGATAAATTTGAGCAAGAAATGCTAGCAAAGGAAAGAGCGACCCGGCAGCTGGAAAGGGCCTTTGGTCAGCAGGAAATGCCTGAACCAAAATACATAAAGTACTGGGAAGAAGCGCCAAACGTTCTTAAAGTTCTTTCCTCTTGTCGTGACGGGTTGTCCCGCGTTCCATCGGAAATATCCGGGTGGAAAATGACGACCGTTGTTTGCAACAAGGGCGCGAGTTTGACCATATCTTGGCGTCGGTTAAGTGGACAGACGGTTCCGCCTAAAGATTCAAGGGTTGACGTTACTGGGGCGTCTGCTGTGCAGACCATACCTCTTACGACCATTCCCGCGCGCGGGCCGGAAACGCTTAAGAATATCGATGATATAACAAATCGTTACCTTCTTCAGAATTGGCCGGGAATAATAGGTCGCGCTGCGGAAGATCCGCCGCCGCCGCCGCCGCCAGACTATAATGGTCCGTGGAATCCTCCGCCGGCACCTTGGGTTAAGCGTTCCTTTACGCTTAATGTGTCACAATTCCCCGGTGGGCTTCAGGATTACATTGGGGATCTGCCTGGAACCATCATTAATAACATCGTTTATACGCCAGGCTCCTTGTCTTCGACGTCTTGGCGTGTTGAGGGGGTAATCTATGAAAATCGCAACAAAATGTAATGCTTCCCTTCGCGGGGCGAGCACAGCTCTTCGAGTGCCGCATTTTGCCGCGTTTGCTGTCTGGTTTTCCGTGGTTGCCCTGATTGTCAGCGGATCTGCGCAAGCAGCCGTTCCGGGACAGCCCGTTCTTCCCCCGCCAAGTGCGGGTGCGGTTCCGTCTGTCGCAATTCCTTCGCCAGAGGCGTCTGATGCTCTTAATCCGCTTGAGATGGGAAAGACCGAAGATCAAAGTATTTCGAAAGGCATGGCAAAAGCCGAGGATAAGGTTATTGAGAACGCCAAAAATCTTGTGAAAAAGCTTGATACGACATCCGATGAAACGACGCTCGAGGACTTAAACAAGGCGCGGCAAACGATCTCGCGGATCGACGCTATGATCGATGTCGAAAAGCGCTTAAGCGAGCTTGAAAAGCTTCGCAACGAGCGTCAGCCGAGAATGCCGTCGATGCCGCCCACGCTAGCGAGCGCGATACCGGCCAGCGCCCTTGCGATGCCGTCCATTGCGTCGCTACCCTCTCCGGGGATCGGTTCGGATGAACCGGCAAGAGTTCGCCGTTCGTCGGCGCGGCCTACGCTTACGCGCATTATTGGAACGAACGGAAGGTACTCGGCCGTACTTAAATTTACCGGAGACAACGTTAAGACAGTTAGAGTCGGCGAAAAAGTTTCTGACGGTGAGACCGTTCAGGCGATAACGCAAACATCGGTTCAAATCGGAGGAAGAGGGACCTCGTACACCCTTCACGTCAAGAACGTCGATGTTGTTTACAGCGTCGTACGCTGATACGGGAACGAAAGGGCATCGGAGGGAAGGATTCTTAACGATTCCCGAAACTGTTCTTCTGCTCTCTAGAGGGGTTCCGAGTGTTGAATTTAGGCGATCTTGTGGAAAAGAAGCTGAAGGGTATAGGCAAGCCGGTTCCGGCTTCGCCTAAAGCCGATACGCCTTTGCTGCAAGAAAAGAGCCCCGCTGCAAAACCCGCGCAGCCTCAGGTCGTTGCGTCGACGTCTGCGTCGGCGGCAGTTGTGGCCGCTTCAATTGCGGCCAAAACATTACCGGCTCATGAAAAACTGAAAATTGAAGACGAGCGAAAGCTGCCGCTTCTTTTTACAGGCAACGTTTTGACAGCAGAAGGCGGCGGTCTGAAGATTCCCGAAGAAGCGCGCAATCTTTGCGCTCTGTTCGATTCGGGTCTTTGGCTCGTCAGCGCGTCGCATCGCCGGTCGCCGCTAGTGACCTCTGTTGAACTGGCCGCCAAGCGTAAGGGGTTTAAGGTTGATGAACCGCGTTATGTGACGCCGAATATTATTATTCAGGCGTATTTATATGCGGATCGTCGTCAAAATAACGTACATTATGATGCCAACGCCGCGCGTCGTCGCATTGTTGCGACTCTTGAACAGGCGGTGCAGGTTGGGGCTAACGATATTCACATCGAATCGGTTAATGGTCGTGCCGTTGTGCAATTTCGCATTGACGGCGCTTTGCGCCGACAGGATGTTTGGACGCAGGTCGAAGGCGATCAATTCCTTGCGGCCGTGTATTCGCATTCGATAGGCCAATCAGCCGCATCCGCGAACTTTCAGGAGCCGCAAGCGGCAATGCTTGTGTCCGATGCGCGCGGAAAAGAGGTTATTACCCTGCCAAAAGGGGTCATCAGCGTCCGCTGCCAATGGGTGCCTCTTGCGGACGGGGGCGCTTATCTCGATATGCGCTTGTCTTACGACTCCGCGCATTTGTGGGGCGAGAATTTCATTATGGCGGACGTCGATTCCTTGGGCTTTTCCCAAGAGCAGGTCCGCGTGGTTCAAAGTTTGCGCGCCGCTCCGGGCGGGCTGCGCTTATTCGCCGGACCCGTCAACCAAGGCAAAACCACAACTCTGCGCGTTGTGCTTAACCGCCGCATGGTAGAAACGGAAATGCGGCTTAATTGCTTACTTATTGAAGATCCGCCCGAAGGCGGCGTCATCGGGGCGCGGCAAATCGGCGTTTCTGCATCAGTTAAGGACGAACAGCGCGAGAAGACTTTTGTTGAAATCATGCGATGCGCTTTGCGTCTTGACCCGGATATCGTGATGTTGGGCGAAATCCGCGATTTGCAAACGGCGGAAACGGCGCTTCGTCTGGCCTTGACGGGGCGTCAGGTTTACACAACCACCCATGTGTATTCAGCGCTCGCCATTCCGAAGCGGCTTCGGAATATCGGTCTCGAGTCTTATCTTGTTTACGATCACAATCTTGTGCGAGGAATGGCGTGCCAGCGTCTCTTGAGATGCCTTTGTCCCCATTGCCGTATTCCTCTTAGAGATGCTTTTGAGGAGTTTGGCCCGTCTGTTCGGGAGCTTGCGGGCCGCATTCGTGCAGGTCTTTCTTTCTTGGATGCAAGTCGTAATAAGGCGAATGCAGGGCGGCCGATTGTCGATTGTTTGGCCGAGCCAGATTTGAATAATGTTTATATGGCCAATCCCGAAGGATGTCCTCATTGCTATAAAGGGCGTTCAGGCCGTACGGTTGCTGCCGAGATCATAGAGACCGATGCCAAGCTTATGGCTTTACTGCAGGACAATCGCGAAGAAGATGCCGAGAGGTATTGGCTGTCCCCCGTTGGGCTTAACGGGATTAACATGCTGCAACGAGGGCTTGAGAAGGTCCGAAACGGCGAGGTTGCGCCTGACGATGCCGAGTTTGAACTCGGGGTTTTCGCGCGTCCGCGCGAACTGCAAGACGTTGAGGAGAAACTGGGGCCGATGAGATGAGCGAACTCGAAGAAAAACTGGCAACTCTTCAAGCGAGATTGACGAAGCTTCAGTTTCGCTGGAATCGCCGCAGTCGGTTGCGCATATATCGAAAGCTCGAAGGCATGCTGCGCGCGAACGAGGCATTGTCTCGTTCGCTCGACCGACTTTATCAGAACGTTACCGAAATGGGGAAGTATCCCCAGCGCCCAGCCGCTATTGCGCTGCGTGAGTGGTTTCTTAAAGACCGTGCCGGTATTTCCTTATCGCGCTCGATGGAGGGGTGGGTTCCTGCGGGTGAGCTTTACCTGATACGTGCGGGCGAGGAATCCGGTGCCTTGGCCAGAACCTTATCCTTTATTCAGATGATGGGCCAACGCGGCCGCGAAATGCGCGAAGCCGTTATGTATGCCGTTGGCTATCCAACCTTTATCCTTGTTCTTGTAGGCTTCGTCATCTGGACATTCAGCGTCAATCTGATCGCCAATATGCGGGCCAACGCGCCGCGAAGCGTTGTTGACGCTATGGGTGGCGTCGTTCCATTTTCGGATTTCGTTTCCGCTTATGGGCTTTACGTCATTCTGGTCATTGTACTGCTTTGCTTTGCTATTACGGCCACATTGCCGTTTTGGACGGGGCCGCTGCGGTCGAAGTTCGATATGTATCCGCCCTGGTCGTGGTTTCGAGTTCTTCAGGGGAGCAGCTTTCTGATGGGGCTTTCGGCTCTATTAGGGTCCCAAGTTCCTCTTAAGAGATCGTTGGAAATCCTCGAAGAACAGGGAAATCCATGGATCCGCGAGCGTATCGGTGCCGCGCGACAAAAGGTTTTGCGCGGCCACAATCTCGGCGAAGCGCTGCGGCTCAGCCAGATGAATTTCCCTGCGCCTGAAATCGCCATCGACCTTGAAATTTTGGCCGAGCGAGCTGACGTCGGTTCCGTTATCGAGCTTGTGACCGAAGACTGGATGAAAGATCAGGTCGATTCAATGAAAACGCAGGCCGTCATTATTCGGAATGTCGGCATGGCCATCGTCGGTGGCATTATCGCGTGGACGATGATGTCGATTTTCAGCGTGGTCGGCGCGCTGTCAAAACCGGGCGGGGCCGGTTACTAAATTCAGGCCTTGTCAGGCAGAATCGGCTGTTTGTCTTTTTCCGAAAATTGCCGTACCGATGCGCACCTCTGTTGCACCACAAGCGATGGCCGTTTCAAAATCGCTGCTCATGCCCATACTGATGTGTGGCAGCGAGAGTTTCTGCGCCATATTGCGTAAGGCCAAAAAATAATTTTTTGGATCGGCGTTCTCGGGCGGTATGCACATTAAGCCGTCGATCAAAAGGCCGTGTGAATCTCGGCAAAGAGCCAAAAAGTTTTCTGCGCGGGCAGGATCGATCCCTGCCTTTTGCGGTTCTTCCCCGATATTGATTTCGATATAAAGTTTCGGCGTTTTTCCGAGTTTTCGTATGGCTTTTGCGATGGCGGCGGCAAGCTGTGGCCTGTCGAGTGTCTGAATTGTGTCAAACGTATCGACTGCTTGAACGGCCTTGTTTGTTTGCAGGGCGCCGATAAGATGCAGCTCGATATCGGGATACGCGACGCGCATGGGCGGGAATTTCTTTTGGGCTTCTTGTACCCGGTTTTCTCCAAACACGCGCTGTTCTGCCTCTAAAGCCTCTCGAATTGCGGCTATAGGCTGCGTTTTGCTGACGGCAATTAGGGTCGCTTTTCCAAGGCGGCGGCGTATTGAGGCAAGGTTGGCGGCAACGGATGTCGTCATGGCTTCGGCGGATTTTTCAGTTTGGTATGCCAGACATTAATGTTTTTATTATGCGTTGCAAGATCCGACGCAAAAGCATGCCCCCCATTACCGTCGGCGACAAAGTATAAAAGAGAATGCCGTTCTGGATGTAAAACGGCTTCAATTGACGCTTGTCCCGGGTTGCAGATGGGCTGAGGCGGGATTCCGGCGCTGATATAAGTGTTGATTGGCGATGCGACGTACAAATCGCCGCGGGTTAATGTGCGGTTTAATTGCGCCCTTCCTAGCGTCAGCGCATAGATTACCGTGGGGTCCGACTGTAAGCGCATGTTGATCCGTAAGCGATTGTAAAATACGCCTGCGATACGCGCCCGTTCTTCGGGTCTTCCCGTTTCCTTTTCGACAATTGACGCAAGAACCAAAGCCTCGTTTGAAGATTTTAAAGGCAAGCCGTCCTCTCGTTTGGCCCAAAGATCGAAAATCTTTTGCTTCATGGCTTTTTGCATGCGGGCAATAAGGCTTGCACGGGAATCTCGAAAACTGTATCGGTACGTTTCCGGCAGAAGCGAGCCTTCCTGCGGGATTGAAAGAATATCGCCGCTTAATGCCGGGTCGGCATTCAAAAGCCGGACGATTTCGGCCGAAGTCAGGCCTTCGGCGGCGGTGAAAGTTCTCACAATCGAGCGGCCTTCGTGCGCGATTTTTGCGATTTCAAACGCGCTCATCCGAGGCAAGAGCGCATATTCTCCGGCCTTCAAGGGCCCCACGATTCTTGCCGCGATGCGGAACAAAATAGGAAAATAAACAGCGTTTTCTTTACTCAAATTGGCCGCCGTTTCGGCAGGCGATGACCCGAAAGGAATAAAGACTGTCTTTTCTTGAGACAAGGGCCCTCGTGCGAACGATGCTGCGATCAAAAGGGGCGGAATAAAAAAAGCCAAGGCGAAAATCAGGCCGACTGCGCGCAAAACAAGCGCAAGAAAGGAAAAGCCCGAACGGGGCTGCGGCTCAGTTGGCGACGGCATAATCATAAACTCAAAATGGCCGGATAAGCCAGCCGGGTCAAGGCCAATGCTAGACGATGGCTGCGCCAAGCGCGTTCATCGCCGGGACGAATTTAGGGAAACTCGTGGCAATAAATCCACCGTCGTCGACGGAAATAGGATCTTCCGTTCGCATTCCCAATACAAGAAAACTCATCGCAATGCGATGGTCCATGGCCGTTTCGATGACGGTGCCGCCGCGCGGCGGATGGCCCGTTCCGTATACGATTAGATCGTCGCCTTCAATGTCGGCTTTGGCTCCGCAGCGCGACAGTCCTTTGGCCATCAATTCCAGCCGGTCACTTTCTTTGACCCGAAGTTCGGCCAAGCCCTTCATCCGCGTGATACCGGATGCGCACGATGCCGCGACGGCAAGAATGGGATATTCGTCGATCATGCTCGGTGCCCGTTCGGGTGGAACGTCAATGCCATGCAGAGCGCTAGACGAAACGACAAGGTCCGCAACGGCCTCGCCGCCTTCAATGCTCTGATTTATCTCTTTAATTTGACCGCCCATTTCACGCAAAACGGCAAACAGACCGGTGCGGCGTGGATTTAGGCCGATATGTCTCAATATTACGGACGATCCGGGACACAGAAGCGCCGCGACAAGCGGAAACGCCGCCGAACTTGGGTCTCCGGGAACATTGATATTTTGGGCTTTAAGGACAGGCTTGCCTTCGATAGAAATAATATCCGCACCGTCGGCGCGTTTTTCGATAAAGACCTTGGCCCCAAATCCGCGCAGCATGTTTTCCGAATGATCGCGCGTCGGCGCAGTTTCAATGACTTTTGTGACACCCTTGGCCCCAAGTCCGGCCAGCAAAATTGCCGATTTGACCTGCGCCGAAGGAACGGGAAGCTCATAAGTAATGGAAATTGGTGCCGATGTGCCGAAAACCGTTAGCGGCAGTTTGCCTCCCTCGCTTTCAATCCGTGCACCCATAAGGGATAGCGGTTCAATCACGCGACTCATGGGCCTTTTGCGCAACGATGCGTCGCCTGTAAAGTGAGCGGAAAACCCTGTTCCGGCGACAAGGCCCATTAACAGTCGTGTCGATGTTCCGCTGTTGCCCATGTCGAGAACTTGTTCCGGCTTTTGAAGACCTTTGGCCCCGGTGCCTTCGATATGCCAAACGCCCAGATCGTCTTTGCGGATTTTTGCGCCCATCGCTCGAAGAGCGGCGACGGTGTTAAGAACATCTTCTCCTTCCAGCAGGCCCCTGACGGTCGTTTCTCCTTCCGCGAGGCCTCCTAGAATAACGCTACGATGGGAAATGCTTTTATCCCCCGGAGGCGAAAAATTGCCCGTCAAGGCCGTGCAGCGGGAAGAAGTTAGTTTTTGCATGAGACACTCAACGCATTGGATAAAAAAGAGTTTGTAGGCTAACGGGATATCAAAGCGGCATATTAATATAGAATCTCTTCAAGAGAAACCCACCCCCTTGAAATTTTGTCCAAAAACCTAATCTTGCACATATAGCCTTTCAACGTTACAAGAAAACGCAAAAAGGAAACGAGATGATAGAAACCCCATCCGAGAACAACGAAGACATATCGGAACCAGAAGGTTCCGAAGGCGGGAATGCTTCTCCTGAGGCGCGCATCGCCGAGCTTGAAAAGCAGCTGGCGGAAATGAAAGATCGTGCCTTACGAGAAATGGCCGATGCCGAAAATACGCGCCGTCGCGCTCAAAAAGAACGCGAAGAAACCTCGAAATACGCCGTTGCCAAATTCGCTAAGGAAATCATTGGCGTATCCGACAATTTTCGCCGCGCGGTCGATGCCGCCCCAGCCGAACATTCCGACCCTGCGGTTAAAAGCCTGATCGTCGGTATCGATGCGACCGAGCGCCAGTTGTTGGCGACGCTGGAAAATTTTGGCATCCGGCGGATCGATCCTCTCGGCGAGATTTTTGATCCCAATTTTCATCGCGTTATGATGGAGGTCGAGGCTGTGGACAAAAAGCCCGGCACGATCGTTCAAGTCCTGCAAACGGGATATATGATCCATGATCGTCTGTTGCGTGAAGCTCTGGTCGCGGTGGCCAAGGGTCCGCAACTTGAAATGTCGCGGGTCGATACGTCTGCGTAAACAGAAAGCGTATCCTCAAACAGAGGAAAAAAATAAGGAGCTCCAATGAAAATTGTCGTAACAATTATCGGCCAAGATCGCGTTGGCATTGTCGCCAAAGTCAGCGCCGCGATGGCCGAAGCTAACGTGAACATTCTGGATATTAACCAGAACATCATGAACGGCTTTTTTAACATGGTCATGATCGCGGACATGGGCGCGGCTTCGATTTCGCTTAAGGACTTTCAGGGAAAGCTAGACGGCGTGGGTAGGGAGATTGGGGTGGAAATCAAGGTTCAGCACGAAGATATATTCAACGTTATGCACCGCATTTGATCGGAAAAGGCAATGCTATTGATTGACGAGATTTTCGAAACCAATCGCATGATAGAGCAAAACAAGCTTGACGTGCGCACCATAACGATGGGGATTTCTTTGCGTGGATGCGCAAATCCCGATCTTAAAATTTTTTGCCAAAACGTTTACGATAGAATTACGACGACGGCGAAAAACCTTGTGCAAGTGGGCGAGGACATTGAGGCTGAATTCGGCATCCCCATTATCAACAAGCGCATTTCCGTGACGCCGATCGCGATTGCCGCCGAAAGCTGCCGTGCTGATTCTTATGTCCCGATTGCCGAGGCTATGGAGCGCGCGGCAAGGGAGCTTGGCGTCAATTTTATTGGCGGCTTTTCGGCGCTTGTCGAACGGCGCGAGACCGACGGAGATATTCTGCTAATAAACTCCATTCCCGAAGCTTTGTCGCGGACCGAGCGCGTATGCTCGTCCATAAATGTCGCGACGACAAAAGCTGGCACTAATATGGATGCCGTTCGTCGTATGGGCGAAATTGTTAAAAAGACAGCTGAGTTGACGGCAGATCGCAACGCCATTGGATGCGCGAAGTTGGTCGTTTTTGCGAACGCTGTCGAAGACAACCCTTTTGTCGCAGGCGCTTTCCACGGCATTGCCGGGGGGCCCTGTGCCGTTAACGTTGGTGTTAGCGGTCCCGGCGTCGTCAAGCGCGCGCTTGAAACTGTGCGCGGCCAACCATTTGATGTCGTTGCGGAAACCGTTAAGCGCACGGCTTTTAAAATTACGCGCATTGGTCAGCTTGTGGCTCGAGAGGCATCCCGTCGACTAGGCGTTGATGTAGGCATCGTAGATCTTTCACTCGCGCCGACGGCGGCTATCGGAGACAGCGTTGCCCACGTTCTCGAAGAAATGGGCATCGAAAGCTGCGGCGCTCCGGGAACGACGGCTGCGCTCGCGCTTTTGAACGACGCGGTTAAAAAAGGCGGATTGATGGCCGCTCAGCATGTTGGCGGTTTGAGCGGTGCCTTCATTCCCGTCAGCGAAGATGCTGGCATGATTGCCGCCGCCGAGTGCGGCAGCTTGACGCTGGAAAAGCTCGAAGCCATGACGTGCGTTTGCTCCGTCGGCCTCGATATGATTGCCATTCCGGGAGATACATCCGCCGCAACGATCTCGGGCATTATCGCGGACGAGGCCGCAATCGGCATGATCAACAACAAGACCACTGCTGCGCGGTTGATCCCCGTTCCGGGTATGAAGGTTGGTGATTGCGTCGAATTTGGGGGGCTTTTGGGGCGCTGTCCCATCGTTCCGGTTAACGGGTATAAATCCGAAGACTTCATCGCCCGTGGCGGTCGCATTCCTGCGCCGATGCGCAGTTTGACGAATTAAAGAGCGCTATCAAAAAAAAATTTCGCCTTAGGCGGAAATGATCTAAGATCGCGAGTCTCGATTTTAAATTAGACCCCGGCTTATGTTCGAAAGTGTCTTCGATTCCTTGGAGCTTCCGCCTCGCCGCGAAACGTTTCTCGCGCGATATCCGCGCAATTTGAAATTAAGCGCGGCTGCGGTAATTTTTGCGCTAATGGTGTTGCCCCCCGCATGGATTTACGGACAGCATCGTCAAGACCAAGGAAGCGGGCTGATTTCTGTCGAAAAGGAAAAAGGTGCAGAAAATCGGACTCCGCTCGTCGGAAAGATTGAGACGGACACCAGCGCACAGGCCCTTAACGATCAAAATGATCGCAGCGTCAAGCTGGTCTTGGCCCCGGACAGTCGCGTAACTCAAGATACAGCTGAAGGTAGCCTGCCGCGCATAGGGGACGGTGGGCTTCGCCCATGGCAGGTTTATGCTCGGCCATTCAACTTGGCCGATAAGAGGCCAAGAATCGCGATTGTCATCGCGGATTTAGGCTTGTCCCGCAGCATAACGGATCAGGCAATTTCGCAGTTGCCCCCGACGGTTACGCTTTCGTTTAATTCCTTATCCCCGGCCGTGGCGGCATGGGGAACGCGCGCGCGCCAAGATGGTCACGAAATCTTGTTGCAGGTTCCGGTAGAACCTTTCGATTATCCGCAAAGCGATCCCGGTCCCGATACGCTTTTGACAAACCTGTCCGATAACGAAAACACGACGCGTCTGTTGGCGACGCTGCGCCGAGCAACGGGGTATGTCGGCGTAACGATGATGCAGGGATCGCGCTTCACGTCCGATCCGGTTCTTTTTGGCTTAGTTCTGGGGCAGATCCGCGATCGCGGTCTTATGCTTTTAGACTCGCGAGCCGCATTGCGCAGCGTTATTACGGACACGGCGCGAACGGAAAACGTTCCTGTGGCGACGGCAACCCAGCTTCTTGATATCGATTTGGCACCCGATGCGATAGCATTAGCTTTGGAGGGGTTGGAAAAAACGGCCATGCATCAAGGCCGCGCCATAGGTGTGACAGCGGCGACGCCCATCATGTTGGATCGCCTTCAGGCATGGATGAAAACATTACCGGCGCATGGAATTGCGCTGGCCCCCCTTAGCGCCATGGTTCAATGATGACGACAATTATCGATCTGCAAAAATTACCCTATCGCCGCAGCGTTGGCATATGCCTGTTCAATCCCCAAGGACTCGTTTTTGTTGCGGAGCGCCGCGATAAGCACGGCGCATGGCAAATGCCGCAGGGCGGGATACAAAAGGGGGAAGAACCGACCAATGCCGTTTTGCGCGAGATGAAGGAAGAAATAGGGACCGACAACGCGTGTATCGTTGCCAGAGTTCCCGAGCTTCTGCGCTATGAATTTCCTGATTGGCTGCAAAACCGTAGGATCAGCAATGACGGTCCCAATGGTCCCGTTTTTCATGGGAAATACAGGGGGCAGGAACAGCAATGGTATGCCCTAAAGTATCTTGGTCAAGACAACGAAATAGACTTGACCGGCCAAAATGAACCGGAGCTGCCTGAGTTTGTTGCATGGCGCTGGGCACCTCTTTGGGAGGTTCCATCGTTGATCGTGAATTTTAAAAAGCCCTCTTACGACAGAGTAGTAGAGGCCTTTTTACCAATCGGCGAGGCAATCGCGCGCGGCGAAGATCTTCCCGGATTAGGGTCTTAAAAACGGCGTTCAATATGCTTCGATTACGACAAAAGCCTGCGCCCAAGGCGCATCGTCCGTCATGCTTAAATGAATGACGGACGTCATTCCTTCAGGCGTCATTTCGCAAAGTCTGGCAAGCGCGCCGCCGGACAAGCGCAGCGTGGGTTGTCCCGATGGGAGATTGACGACGCACATATCCCGGAAAAAAACGCCGCGCGAGAAGCCTGTGCCTAAAGCCTTGGCGCAAGCTTCCTTGGCCGCGAAACGTTTGGCATACGTTGCGGCTTTCCCAATGCGCTTAGACGCTTTTTCCTGTTCGACGGGCGAAAAAATCCGTGCTTCGAACCGCGCGCCGAACTTTTTCAGCGTTGCGTCGATACGTTCGATATTCGCCAAATCGCTTCCAATGCCTATAATCATGATCGCCTTATAGCACGATACACTTGCTTTGGGAGCCTTCCGTTATGCGTTTTTTGTTTTTAATGCAGTGCTTTTTGCCCTTCTTAACTTTATCGCAGGCCTGCGCTGTCGATGCGGTCAACGTTATCTCGGGCGACGAAATTTCCGTATCGGATGGCTCGATAATTAGACTAGCGGGCATTAAGACGGTGGCGTCTGAGGCTAAGGAATATCTCGATACTGTCATTTCCGGAAAATCGGTAATGCTGGAAGAAATAACAAAGGACCGCTACGGTCGCAGCGAAGCGGTAGCATTTCTCAATGCGCAAACGGATACGATTCAGGAATTTTTGTTGCGGGAGGGCTTGGCGTATATTTATCCGCCCGTTCCCTGCAATCGGATTGATGCGTTTCGCATGGCTGAGGCCTCGGCGAGGGAGGGCAAAAAGGGCCTATGGGCACAGCCTCTTGAAAAATCGCCCGACGTTGCGGCGGCGCTTTGCGGAAAATACAGTATTGTCGCCGGCATAGTAACATCGGCTGTGCGCGTCAAAAATAAAATTGTTCTTTCGTACGGAGACCAAAAACGTCCGGATCTAAATGTAATCCTTTCCTTAAGCCATGCGCGCGCTCTCAGGAAAGAGGGGTTCGATCCTTTATTGTCCCAAGAAAAAAAGATACGCATCCGCGGCTGGGTTTCGTGTGGTGGCATTCCGTCGATAACGCCGACGGACCGGTATCAACTAGAGGCCGTTAAGCAGAGTCATTAATCTTCATTGTCGCATAAATTTTGCGAAGCGTCGTGAAAGCGAGGCTGACCTCTTTAAATTTTTCGTCGTCTTGGCTTCCGTTTTGCGCATCCGGGTGATGTTTTTTGACAAGGGCGCGGTATCGCCTTTTTATCGTTGCAAAATCGACCGGTGGGTCAAGCTCCAGAACAGCCAAGGCTTCCAAAGCGGCAAGCGGCAATGCCGAAAATTCATGATGGCCATTATTCTCTGAACCGTTATTGCAATCGGGCCGGACTTTCTCTTTTGTGCGGTTTTCCATGCCGCCGGACCCTATCGGCCAAGACGGACGCTCCCAAACAGTTGCTTGACGCATATAGTCTTCTATTTCGTCCGGAGAAAGGCCTTCGAAAAAATCCCAAGCTTTATTGTATTCCCGAACGTGTTCGAGACAGAAATAATAGTAATTATTCAAATTATTCCGATCCTTAGGCGCTTTATAAATGCCCGGCTGCCCGCATCCCGGATGATCGCACAAGCGCAGACGAACCGGCCGGTCCGAAGTCTCGAAATATGTATCGTTAATAAATCGCATAATCTCGGCTATACCATAGGAAAGTCTAAAAACTACAGCAATTAAAGCCTCATTAACAACTATATTGGCAAAATAGAAGTCCATGCCCCTCTCTCGTTTTGCAAAAGCTACGGGGCTACGGGTTAAGGCCTTAGAAGGAGACGGCCCATTGATGAGAGAAAAATATTTTAGAGAGTATCCTCTCTCCAATTACATTTTTGTTTTGGCAATAGCATTTGTTGCTGCGGCAGAACCCGCAATGGCCCAAAGCTCGGGGACAAGCGTGGGGACGGTGGCGGAAACGTTCGGACAAGTTCTTTGCAACGCCGTCTTGAATGCCAAGCCTTTTGGAAAGGTTTTTTCAATAGCGGCTTACATATGCGGGGTTCTTGCCGGGCTTAGGGGCATTTATTACCTTCGCATGCATGGCGAAAATGCCAGTCAGGTTAAACTGGCCATCCCTCTTATGTATTTTCTCGGCGCGGCCTGTCTTATGGCGCTTCCCCAAGCTGCGGAAACGATCATAACCAGCTTCTATACGCCCCAAGGTAGCGGTGCCAGCGCATTGTCGAATTGCGCGCCGGGAGACGCGACTGTCATTGCGCAAGGCCCCGATGAAATGATGTCCAATTTTGTAACCAACATCAAGCAACCGATGATCGACGTTTGTTCGATAACGGCAATGCTTGCGGGTCTGTTCATGATCGTTAAAGGGTTCATTAAGGCCTCAAAACATGGAATGGATCCGAAAGAAAGCTCGGTACACAGCATTTTGACAAATCTTGCGTTTGGGGCCTTTCTGGTTACCATCGGCGACAATTTGAACATCATGCTGACGACGGTTTTTGGCGAGAACACCATTGCAAATACGGCGCTGAACTGGAATCTTCCGAGTAATTCGGGGATATCTCAGCAAGCCCTTGACCGTTTTCAGCGAGGCGTTGCTGCGTCGCTGGCTTTTTGTCAGTTAATTGGCGCAATAGCTTTTGTGCGCGGATGGTTAATGCTTAAAAGATTTGTCGAGGGGGCGGCGAACGTATCGATGGGTGCGGCACTAACTCATATTATCGGCGGGTGTATCGCGATAAACATAGGTGCTTTCTTAAAAATTATGGACAAAACGTTTGGAACGGGCCTTCTTCAGTAAATAAGGTCATTGTTCTTGATAAAGGATGTGGGCGCGTCTCGCGGTGACTAACGCGCTGTTTACATATATAAAATAAAGCCCAAAGGGCGAAAATTAAGCTGCTGTTAAGGAACGGGAAATAGAATCGACCGCGAAAGTAGTAATAAGACAAATTATTTCCAACCCTTCAGGAGGAGAAGAAACAATGAATGCAAAGATGAGGAATATTCTAGTCAACGACGTGCTGACAGGCCTCGTTGTCGCAGCGACGCTCGCAGCGGTCATGCCTGTCGATGCGTTTGCTCAAGAAGGCATCGCAGGCATTACGGGCAAGGTTCAATCGAACATTGCGGGCTCGTTTATGAAATTCGTCAGTATGGCCAGCTACTGTTTTGGCACCATTTTGACGGTCACGGGCATTGCTTCTGCTAAGAAGCATGCGGATAACCCCTCGACCGAACCGTTGAATAAAAGTCTCGGCAGGCTTGGCGCCGGTGCGGCGTTCCTTGCGGCACCGACTCTTATCGGCATGATCTTGGCGACTGGCAGCTCGACGCTTAACAGCGGTCAGGCGCAGTTCTCTGAAATCCCCGGATTTTAAGCGTCGATTGAGAAAACGTTGTCTTTTCTTCCTCTAATCCTCGGCTGCGGTTTGCCGCCCGTCGCCGAGGGCGGAGGCCTTAGGCTTCCGTCCAAAGCACAAGCTGAAAAGATTTTGGATCGCGACAATTATACGTGTCGCTTTTGTGGTTTTCGTTCGCGCCAATATCAGCGCGTTGTTCCTGTCGAAAAAGATTTTGCTACGGCCTGCGGTTTTTGCGAACAGGCGTTGTTTCTTGAGCGCTCTGGGATTGTGAACAGTGGCGTGCTGATCTGGCTTCCCGAGATAACCCAGGCGGAGCTTAATCACATCGTTCGAGCCGTCTATATCGCGCGTGCCGAAGAAGGCAGCGAAATTGCGGCGGCGGCTGATCGCGCGTTTGACGCCCTTATGGCGCGCAGGGTAGACGCCAAGAAGCGGTTGGGCAGCGAAGACCCCATCGTTCTTTCGACGGTGCTTCACGAAAACCTGACGGCGAAAGAGCGTGTGGCTGCATCAAAGAAACTCGAAGGAATTCGCCTGCTGCCCTTGGATAGATATATCGTGCGCGGGCATAACGGGGATTTCGATGGGTTCCCCCAAATGGTAAAATATTGGATATCCAAGGACGGTCCCTACGCTGCGATCCCGACTTTGGAATGGCAAAAGCTCTTTGAGAAAGTCGCGCCCCGACGCCCTCTCGATTCACTGTGATTCGGGACTGGTATGACTTTCGAAAGAACGGAGCAAAAAGAGCGTATCGATTGGCCCCATCGGGCGTTTGTCGCAATCTTTGACGCGGGGGCCGTTCTTGCCGTCGTTTATCTTATCATTATTGCCAACCATATTTTTCACATTCTTCCCGGTATCGGATATGTCAAACATTCAATTTGGCCGATAGATACGGATTTCCTGAACTATTGGACGGCGGCACGCCTTGCAATCGCAGATCGTGCGATTGATATATTCAATCCGGAGGCCTTTAGAAATGCGACCGTTGCCTTGACCGGCCACGTTCCCGTCCAGATTCATTCGTGGCCGTATTCGCCGCTTCCTTTGGTTTTTATGTCTTGGCTCGGCGCGCTTCCCTACAAAATGGCGTTTTGCCTTTGGATGGTTCTGACTTTTATTCTGTACGCAGCATCCGTCGCCGTTAAGCGGCCCGACTCGTGGAAGGTTGTGGGGGTCCTTGCTCTTGCGCCGGCAACGTTCATGAATGTCATGCACGGGCAAGGCGGTTTTCTTACGGCAGCATGCCTTGTGGGCGGACTTAGGCTGATGGACAAGCGCCCCGTTCTTGCAGGCGCGTTGTTTGGCTTGTTGACGTTTAAGCCGCATTTGCTGTTGCTTATGCCGTTCATCCTGTTCCCGAAAGACCGACGGCGTGTCCTTGTTTCAGCTGTGGCAACGACGGCAGTCCTTTTTGTTGTGAGTCTTGCCTGTTTCGGGCCGATGCCGTGGATCGATTACTTTCAGAAGATCGTTCCTTATCAAAAAGCGTTGATGGAGTTTCCTCCAGCTGCGGATAAGTACATGATGAACTCGGTGTTTATCACGCTTTTTGCCGCTGTCCGCCGGTTAAGCGGATCGCTTGATCTCGCATACTTCGCGTCGCTTGTTTCTGCGACGGCAGGCATTGGCGCAACGCTGTATGTTGTGCGCAGACGCATGTCCGCCGACTTGCGCGATGCGGTTATCCTGACGGCGCTGTTCATAACGACGCCTTACGGCTTGATCTACGACACGCCAATTCTTGTCGCCGCCATCGTTTCCTTTTTGGCCGCGGCGCGCGCGATAAAAACAACGGCATTGCAAGCGGCGACTGCCGCAATTCTTTTCTTGTTTCCGCTAATGGCAACCCAGCTGAATGCGGCAGGACTTCCTTTGGGCCCCGTCCTGGCTGCAAGCTTTCTTGTCGTATGTTTGCAAACTGTTTCCGCCGGGCAGCGGCCCGAAAAAAAACTGCGCCCAGCGCTTCAACGTGCTTTTCAATTAGCAAGGACGGAGTTCAGGGAACGTAAGATCCTTCCAAAATTCGTTTATCCCGTTCTTCTGTGTGTCGCCGCATACTATTTGATCGATGCGTTTAAGACGATCGACAGCATAACGACCCACATCTTTACGCCCGCGCCCGATGGAAAAAAGATGCCGTGGCCTGAGAATAGCGACTTTTTAACTTTGTGGTCGGCCGCGAAACTGATGGCCAAGGATCAGTTATCGACGTTGTTCGATGCGTCGGCGCTTTTCCGGGCGCAGGAGGTATTGTCCGGGTACAAGGCGCTAAATTCGAATAACTGGCCTTATTCGCCGCTTCCTCTTCTTTATGTTCGTTGGCTCGAGCCGTTTTCGGTGCGCGATGCCTTTTTGCTCTGGGAAGGCATAACCTTTGCCTTTTATGCGCTGGCCGTCGCATATCGCCGTCCTGATCCGTGGAAGCTGACGATCCTTCTTGCGGCAGCGCCGGCGACGGCCGTTAATCTTGGTTACGGCCAAAGCGGCTATCTGATGGCGGCTCTTTTGATCGGTGGGTTGAGGCTGATGGATAAGCGTCCAATTCTTGCCGGAATCCTTTTTGGTGTTTTGACGTATAAACCGCAGTTCATGATTCTTCTACCTTTTGTCCTTCTCGCGCAACGGCGGTGGAAAGTGCTTATTTCTTCGGTCGTCATGACCGCAGGCCTTCATGTTTTGAGCGTTGCGCTGTATGGGGTTGAACCGTGGGTTATTTATTTTAATAAAATTGTGCCGTTCCAAACGATGCTGTTCGATGCGTCTCCGATTGACGACGGCTTCAAGATGAATTCAACGTTTGTGACGTTGTTTGCCGCTGTCCGAAATCTCGGCGGGTCGCTGGCCTTATCTTACGGTCTGTCGGCTCTTGCCGCAGTGGCGGGGATTGCCGGGACGATCTATGCGTGCCGAAAGAACATTCCTTCCGATTTGCGCGATGCGGTTATCGTATCGGCGCTTTTCCTTTCTACGCCCTATGCGCACGTTTACGATTTTCCGATCCTTATGGGCGCTGTCGTATCCTATCTGATGACCCAAAAGGCCTCGACGATAACAATTCCTCAAATTGCTTTGTTCTGGGGGCTTTGTATCCTTCCGTTTCATGCCTATCCAATGAACAGGGCTCACCAGCCGATAAGCCCGTTGCTGTTTATGGGCTTTTTCTACATCTGCATGGCAGAGATCTATAGGATTCAAAACGGCGGAAAAAGGCTTATCGATCTTGAAGCTTTATTTCGGAAGGCAATCCCGCTTTTCGGCGAAGCGCGGCGGCAGTGTCTTCGTAAACTTTAGCGTGCGCTGCGTCGCCGCGCTGCTTGTATTCTTCCGCAAGCTGAACCAGCGCGGGATATGATAGAGGGTTTAGCTTAATCGCAATTTCGAGATGGCGTAAGGCTTCGTCCCGATGATGTTCATTGCCAGGCATCGTTCTCAGTAGGGCCGCGAGATTAACGTGCAAAACGTCCCTGTTGTCGATCGAGTGTCTGTCGGACGATAAAGCCAAGTCTCTTTCGGCAAGTTCGAATTGGTTCCGCGCGGCATCGTAATTGCCTCCACGCGCATAATGGGTTCCTAAAAGAATATGCGCTTCAGGCGCGGGCCTTCCGGATGCAAAGACGTTGTTGCAAAAAGTGATCGGATCGCGCCAACTCTTATTTTGCTGCCAAGCCATGCTTCCGAAAAGCGAAAGAACGAAAAGCCCAAAAAGAAAAACCGTTTTTGTAAAACGCTTATTGACCGTTATCGCGATACCTTCCAAAAGCCCAAGCGTAAGTCCCGTCATCGGCAAATACATCCAGTGTTCATAGGCGACGCGGCCCATGCTCAAAACGGGAGACAACGCAAAGAAAAACCAAAGACTTCCCCAACTTAAGGGAAGCGTCAGGAGACTCTGAGGCCGAAAAACTATCGCTGCCAATCCTCCGACGGCAAAGACGCCAAAAGCCGCTTGTGCTGCCCATAATCCGCCAGTGGCCTCAAGCACATGCTTCATGAACAAAGGCTCTGGCCATAAAAAAAGCCGCAAATAAACAGGAATAGCCGCAAAAAAATCGAGATCTAAAAAGCCGTCCGGCTGCATCGTATTAGCCGCGACAATTTTTGCCCCTATCGTCATACGGAACAAAAGATAAACGCAAGCAATTGCAGCAAAAGGCCAAAGCCTGAAATAACGCCGCGTCTCGAATCTTTGTTTGTCCGAGAAATAGACAAGCGTCCCGGCCAAAAAGGGAAAGGCGATAGCGCTTTCCTTGCTTAAAAGCGCAAAGATAAAAAGAAAGGAGGCCGCAATTATCCGGCTGCGCGAAAAATCGGGAAGCAATGCGTTTGCGGCTCCGAGGCAAAAAAACGCGTATAAACCATCCCCTGTATCGGAAATATATGCAACCGCTTCGACATTGATGGGGTGCGCCGCCCAAATTGCCGCAGCCAAAAAAGCCCCCGCCGGGCGAAAAGCTAATTTCCGGCCCAACCGATAGACAAGGCAGGCGTTTGCGGCATGAAGCAGGACGTTAAGAAGGTGAAACCCCCACGCCTTTAGTCCGATTGCTTGAAAGACGAAAAGATAAAGCCCTCCCTGCAACGGTCGATAGTAATCGCCGAACGTAAGGCTTCCCGTCGTTAGAGACGACGAAAAAATTGACGGCAAATACCGCCAGCCTCGCAAAAACTGGTTATCGACGACCGTATTTTCGTCGTCGAAAAGAAAGGCGTTATGGTAAACGTTCGAATAAACGGCGAAAACGACGCCCGCCAAGAAAAGGCAGGGCCACGCCGTATCCCAAAAACCTTGGTTTTTCCTATAGAATATTTTGCATAACAGGCTGGTCATAAAACCTCAAAAAGGGACCTTAGTTAGCTATCCTCAAAAGGGCACGCGGTGTCAAAAACTTTTTTGTTTCCGAAACTTGCGGAAATCGCACGCCCTGTACTATGCTAAAGGCATGACAATGCAACGCCCAAATTCGTATACGTTTCTTCCCGATGCCGACGGGCATTTCGGGGCCTATGGCGGCCGTTTTGTTCCGGAAACGCTGATGCCGCTCGTTCTCGAGGTTGAAAAAGCCTATACTGCCGCAAAAGCCGACCCGTCGTTTATGGCCGAGCTTGACTATTACTTAAAGTATTACGTCGGGCGTCCGTCGCCGCTTTATTTTGCGAAAAGAATGACGGAGCATTTCGGCGGCGCAAAAATCTATTTTAAGCGCGAAGAGCTTAATCACACCGGTGCGCACAAAATCAATCATTGCATCGGCGAAGTTCTGTTGGCCAAGCGCATGGGCAAAACGCGCATTATCGCCGAAACGGGCGCGGGCCAGCACGGCGTCGCCACGGCGACTGTTGCGGCGCTGTTTAATTTGCCGTGCGTGGTCTACATGGGCGAACTCGATATCGAGCGTCAGGCTCCAAATGTATTCCGCATGCGCCTTCTGGGCGCAGAGGTCCGCCCCGTTAAAACAGGATCGCGGTCGTTGAAGGACGCCATGAACGCCGCCCTGCGTGATTGGGTCGCGAACGTCGATGGCACGTTTTATATCATCGGAACAGTCGGTGGCCCGCATCCGTATCCCGCGATGATTCGAGATTTCCAGTCTGTGATCGGCCGAGAAGTTCGTCAGCAGCTTATGGAAGCTGAAGGCCGTCTGCCCGATTCGCTGATTGCTTGTATCGGTGGAGGCTCGAACGCCATGGGCCTTTTCTATGAGTTCCTGAACGATCCCACGGTAGCAATGTTCGGAGCCGAAGCCGCCGGGCTCGGCATTGAAACCGGCAAGCATGCCGCTGCGCTCGAAGGCGGTCGGGAAGGCATTTTGCACGGTATGCGCAGCTATTTCTTGCAAGATCCTGACGGGCAGATTTTGGAAGCGCACTCTATTTCGGCCGGGCTTGATTATCCCGGAGTTGGCCCCGAACACGCGTGGCTGTTTGACCAGAAACGCGTCACGTATGTTCCTATTACCGACGACGAAGCCGTCGAGGCGTTCCAGTTGTGCAGTAAGCTCGAAGGCATTATGCCCGCGCTGGAATCCGCGCACGCGCTGGCCTACGTTCCGAAACTTGCGCCGACGCTGCCCAAAGATCATCTGATGGTCGTGAACATCAGTGGGCGCGGCGACAAGGATATTTTTACGATCGCCAAAAGAATAGGGGTCAAGCTGTGAGCCGCATCTCCGCCCGCTTCGCCGAGCTCAGGGCCGCGAAGAAAAAAGCCTTCATTTCGTTCACGTCTGCGGGCGACCCGGACCTAGAAACATTCGGCGAGATTCTTGAGGGTCTGCCAAAAGCGGGTGTCGATTTAATCGAAATCGGCATGCCGTTTAGCGATCCCGTCGCCGACGGGCCCATTATCGAACTCGGCAACAACCGCGCGTTCAAGGCGGGAATTAAGATGGCCAAGGTTCTCGGCTATGCCGCCGCGTTCCGCAAAAAAGACGCTAAGACTCCCTTGTTGTTGATGGGCTATGCAAACCCCATCTTTTTTTACGGTCTCGATAAATTTGCGGCGGACGCTGCCGCTGCTGGCATCGACGGCCTTATTGTTCCCGATCTTCCACCCGAAGAAGACGCCGACCTGCGTCACCACGCGCAAGCGTGCAGCATCGACCTTATCCGCTTTGTGACGCCGACGACGGACGCGGTGCGCTTGAAAACGGTATTGGCGGGGGCAGGGGGGTTCTTATATTACGTTTCTGTGTCCGGCATCACAGGCACAAAGCAAGCCGTGACAGACACTGTGCGCTGTGGGATCGAAAAAATAAGGCCGTACTCGTCTCTTTCCATTGCCGTCGGTTTTGGCATATCCGCGCCCGAACAGGCGCGCGCCATCGCGCAAGTTTCTGACGGAATAATCGTGGGCAGCGCAATCGTTAACCGGATCGCGCAAAACCTTGACTCTGAAGGTAAATCACGGCCCGGTTTGGTCAAAGATGTCCTAAGCTTCGTAAAAACCCTTTCCGACGCGGCGCACGAGGTCTAAAGCGGCGAAAACAGGCGTATTCTTGCAGGGCAAAATCATAAACTGACGAGAAACCAAGGAAGATGTGATTCTCAGGAAGTATCTGAAAAAGAAAGGGACTTTCATGGAAGAAGAAGGATTGGGGGCGGCGACGCAGGCGAGTTTTGAGGCGTGGGTGAAAGAAACGCCGGATCCTCGGGTGGAAAAGATGGTGACACACCCGCTGCCGGAGTTGTTGTTTGTGCTGTTTGTCGGGCAGATGTGCGGAATGGAAGATGTGGATGAGATCGTCTTGTTTGCGCGAAGGCATCAGGATTGGTTTTGCAAAATCATGGATTTCAAGGCGGGGATCGCGTCGGCGCAAACATTCAAGCGCGTTTTGAGCTTAATCGACGGCAAAACATTTGAACGGCTTTTCACAGCATGGGCATCACAGTGGTGTGCGCCCGGCGTCATTGCAATTGATGGAAAATGCTTGAGAGGCGCATCTGAAAAAGGCGATCAACACAAAGCTCTCTATACCGTGAACGCGTTTGCAAGTCGCACGGGTTTGGTTTTGGGGCAAAGCAGAGTTTATGATAAAAGCAATGAAATCATAGCAATTCCTGCGCTTTTGGATCAACTGAGCCTCAAGGGAAACATCGTAACGATTGATGCGATGGGCACGCAAAGCAAGATTGCTGAAGCTATCCGAGCCAAAGAGGCCGATTACATTTTGGCTCTCAAAGGCAATCAAAGCAGCCCACACGACGACGTAAAGCGTTTTTTTGAAGACAGGGAACTCTCGAAAACATGTGCGAGGCACGTGACAACTAATTTTGGACACGGACGCATCGAAGAGCGCATTATTCGTGTGACGGATGACATCGAATGGCTGAAAATCCTGCATCCTCAATGGAAAGATTTACGAAAAATCGTTTCGATCACGTCGACCCGCACGGACAAGAAAAGCGTTAAATCTTTAACCGAAACTCGCTATTACATCTCGTCTCTGCCGTCCGGTCCGGAACACCTTCTGAAAGCCATTCGTTCGCATTGGAGCATAGAAAACACGCTTCATTGGTCGCTGGATGTTGTCTTCGGCGAAGACGCCTCGCGGCTTCGTAAGGACAACGCAGCTGTCAACATGTCTGTCATACGGAAAACTGCATTTAATGCCCTAAAACGCGAGCCTTCTGACACGCCCATAAAACTCAAACGCTTCCAAGCTGCCCACGACCCTGCTTTCCGTTCCTCGTTAATCTTTCTTCATAATTTATGATTCCGCCCTGCGTATTCTTGACAGGCATCTTGCATCCGGCCCCCGAGTATGGCAAAACCCCGCCCTCGGCATATCGAGGCACCAACAACTGCTGCCGTAGCTCAGGGGTAGAGCACGTCCTTGGTAAGGACGGGGTCGTAGGTTCAATTCCTATCGGCAGCACCATTTCTTCTTTTATATTTCAAAGACTTACGCGCCACATTTTGGTGTCAAAATCGTTAATTTCAGCTCGATTTTATCTCGTGGAAGCACTGTGGAAGCAAAAAGCTGAAAACCGGAGCGTAATCAAGCGGGTATCTGGGGGCGAAGGATTGCGATTCCTCGCCGTCGAAAGCAGAAAAAAGATTTATGCCTGATCCAAGAGTTTTGATGACGGCACCTAGGGCACTGGGCGTCGCTCTGTTATGGACCAGGCACAAACAAGCATCCTTTTACCGCTTAGACACTCGGCGCTTATCCAGACGCTTGGGGCGTCCGGCAGCGTTGGTGGTTTGAAACTGTGCGATTAAAGCGTCCAGTTTGATTTGCCCCAAATCTCCCTCGTCGCGATCACGCAATGAGACAAGATTGCCTTCGGCCTCTTTGCGACCAATCACAAGGATCTTTGGAATCTTCCTCATCTGCGCGTCGCGGATCTTGGCCTGCATGCGGTCGTTGCGGGCGTCGATCTCAACGCGGATTCCGGCAATGATCAAGGCTTCCTCGACATCACGGGCATAGTCCATCACGTCGTCCGTGATGGGAACGATAACCGCCTGAACCGGCGCGAGCCAGAACGGGAAGGCGCCCGCATAATGTTCGATTAGGATTCCCATAAAGCGCTCGACGCTTCCGAAAAGCGCGCGATGCACCATCAAGGGGCGCTTGGCCGCACCATCGTCCGCGATGTATTCGAGTTCGAAGCGTTCCGAGAGGTTGAAGTCGAACTGGATGGTGCTGAGCTGCCATTGGCGGCCAAGCGCATCGTTGAGCTTCAGGTCGATTTTCGGGCCATAGAACGCGCCACCACCGAGGTCGTATTTGAACGAAAGACCGGCTTTCTCGACCGCTTTTTCAAGCGCCTTGGTCGCCAGCGCCCAATCATCGTCACCACCGATGCACTTGCCTTCGGGCTTGGTCGAAATATAGGCCGTGAAATCTTCAAGCCCGAAACTGCGCAGAATATAAAGCGAGAATTCGAGTGCGCGCGAAATTTCGGCGTCAACCTGATCGGGGCGGCAGAAAATGTGCGCGTCGTCCTGCGTAAAGCCGCGCACGCGGGTCAGGCCATGCAATGCGCCGCTAAACTCGTAGCGATACACGGTTCCGAATTCGGCCAAGCGCAACGGCAATTCGCGATAGGAGCGCGGGCGGTTCTTATAAATGTGCATGTGGAACGGGCAATTCATCGGCTTGACGAAATATTCGTCTTCGTCGATTTTCATCGGGCGATACATGCTGTCGCGATAAAAACTGAGATGCCCCGAGGTCTCCCACAAATTGGCGCGTCCGATGTGCGGGGTATAGACAAGCTGATAGCCGTTCAGCAAATGCGATTCTTTGCTGAAGCTTTCAGCAATGTGCCGCACCATCGCGCCGTTCGGTTGCCAGAGGATAAGCCCTGCGCCCACCTGATCGTTAGTTGAAAAAAGCTCCAGCTGTTTGCCGAGCATGCGGTGATCGCGCTTTTTGGCTTCTTCGACGCGAAACAGATAAGCATCCAATTCAGCTTTGCTGGGCCACGCAGTTCCGTAAATGCGTTGAAGCATGGCTTTCGCGCTATCGCCGCGCCAATAGGCACCTGCGATGCTGAGAAGCTTCACGCCATCTGCCGGTATCTCATCCGTGTTGGCCACATGGGGGCCTTTGCAAAGATCGGTGAATCCACCTTGGGTGTAGGTAGAAAGTTTCAGTGTCTCGCCTTGCTTTTCGGCAAGATCGGCGATCATTTCAAGCTTATAGGGTTGATTGGCGAAAAGCTTGCGGGCTTCGGCAAGGGAAACTTCGTTGACCACGAAGGCGCTTTTCTTGGCGAGAAGCTCTTTCATTTTGGCTTCGATCGCTGCCAAATCCTCAGGCACCAAGGGGCTGGAAAGATCGAAATCATAGTAAAACCCGTCTTCGATGGCTGGGCCGATGGCGATTTTTGCATCGGGGAAAAGGCTTAAAACAGCTTCAGCCATGACGTGCGAGGCCGAATGGCGAAGACGGTCGAGATCGGCGTTTTGTTCGGACATTTTTATCTCCTTAACAGCGCCGGATCGGCCTTGCGTTCCGGCAAAATAATAAAGGATCGTCACCAACCGTCCGATAAGGACGGTGGAAGATCGGTCAGCAATGTGTTGGGAAAGCCCGTGTGCGGGCGCAGAAATATGTGACGGCCCTAGGCCGTCGTCGTGCACGTGTGCGTCGTTCGAATAATGAAGGCGGTAAAGTTTTTCATCGTTTGATGAGAATGACACAAAAGAAATTTGCTTGCAATCCCCTCTTTCTTTCCGCGCTTTTACGGGCCTCACAACAGAACCTTGACAAAGAACACGCCCAAGACGATTATGAACGCCTGTTCATAAGTGGGATTGATGGCGTTGAAAGGATCTTGGACATGAGGAAGTCGTCTTTCAGGCGCGTTCTTGTCTGGACGTGTTTGGCATTTATTTTTTCGGTTGGTGGCGGACAGGCGTCGGAACCACTGGCATCAAACGTTACGAAGCCCTTGATGAGCGATGTGACTTCTTTCGTCTATTTTACCGGTATTGGCTGTCCCCATTGCGCGAATGTCGATCCTGTTTTGCTGAAACAGAAAATTCGGCAAGGCAATCTGCTGGTCATCGAATACGAGATTTACCGCGACAACGCGAACGCTCCGCTTTTGATGGCCTATGACAAGCAATTTGATACAGGCCTTGGCGTGCCGATGGTTGTAACCGAAGGCAAGAAAGGTGGCGCGGTCGTTGGCGACACACCTATTCTGGAATCGCTGGATTCGCTGATCGCTAAGCACAAAGGCAACGGTGTCGTTTTGCCCACCGGCGCACAGCTCTTTGTGGCCCTGACCTTAACAGATTTACCGCGTCTGCCTAAAATCTGGTTCAAGAACCGCGCGGCTGTCCGCAAAGATATGGCGTCAAAGGAAAACGATGCGATCAAGGCATTTGTGGTTGATGGAACGGAGCCGCAAGGTTGCGCGCCTTCTGCCGAAAAAGAGGTCGCCCTATCGGACGACAAGGTTGTTTTTGCCAAGGCTTGTGCCTTCAACGGTTGGCTTTTGCTGCGTGATTAAGGGAGGTTGTAGTGGAAGAAGTCTCTTTAGGAAAAGTTATATCTCTGGCACTTGTTGATGCTGTGAACCCCTGCGAGTTTGCGGTGCTCACGATGCTGCTGGTTTCAATCATCGCCTATAATCCGCACAAGAAAGCGAACATCATCTGGGCTGGGCTTTCGTTTAGCTTGGCCGTGTTCATCATGTATCTGATCTACGGCTTGTTTATTATTAAGTCCTTCCAACTCGTGCAGGGGATCACATGGATACGCCCGTTCCTGTATAAGGGGCTTGGCGGCGTTGCGGTCATCTTGGGCGCGCTTCAGATCAAGGATTTCTTCGCCTACAAAGTCGGCAGTTTTGGCACAGAAATGCCCGTCAGTTGGCGGCCCAAGGTCAAGGCGCTGATCGCAAAAGTTACGTCGCCTGCGGGAGCTTTTGTCGTCGGCCTTTTGGTCACGCTGTTTCTTCTGCCTTGCACCATCGGCCCCTACATCATCATGGGCGGGTTGTTGTCGGTCATGGACATCATCAAAACTTTGCCGACATTGCTTCTCTATAACGTGATCTTCATCTCGCCGATGTTGCTGATCACGTTGGTGGTTTATATGGGCCTCAGCCGCGTTGAAGATGTGCAGGATTGGAAGGATAAAAACATCCGTTATCTGCATCTGATCGCAGGGCTGCTGATCCTCGGCCTCGGCGTCGCTATGATCGGGGAATGGATCTAAATCATGCGCCCGCGCAAATGCCGTCTTGTTCGCTCAAGCCCGATGGCGCGTTTCTTCAAGCCGCGCGGGATCCCTCTGTGCGATCTGGAAGTCGTCAAGCTGAAGGACGAGGAATACGAAGCCCTGCATCTGTCCGACTATAAAAACATGGAGCAGATCGACGCGGCAAAGTTGATGGGCATCTCGCGCCCGACTTTCTCGCGCATTCTCTCCAGCGCACGCAAGGCCATCGCCAAGGCCATTATCGAGGGCGGTGCATTGGAAATCGAAGGCGGCGACTTTGAGCGCATTGAACCGCCCACAACATGCAAAGGAAAAAAGAAATGAAGATTGCTTTCTCAACAACCGGCACGGATTTATCCGCACCGATGGATCCGCGCTTCGGACGCGCCGCGTTCTTCTTGGTCTATGACACAGAAACAAAAGCGGTCGAAGCGATCAAAAACGCTTATGCTGACGCAGGCCAAGGCGCGGGCATCAAGGCAGCGGAAACCATCGTCAAAGCCGGAGCCAAAGTTCTGGTGACTGGCGATTGCGGCCCGAAGGCATTCAATGCGTTGAAGCAAGCGCACGTCAAAATCTATTCGGCCAAAAATGTTTCTGTGGCCGACGCCTTGGCGGCATTTGAAGCTGAAAAACTGACGGAAATCACGGCGGCATGAAGATCGCCATCGCATCCGGTAAAGGCGGGACGGGGAAAACGACGCTGGCCATCAATCTGGCTTTGGCAGCGAAAAGCCCCGTCCATCTGTTGGATTGCGATGTGGAAGCGCCGAACGCGCATTTGTTTTTGCGGGGCGATCTTGTCCGCCAGCGCATTGTGACAATCCCTGTGCCTGAGGTCGATGAGGCCAAATGCGATGGCTGCGGCAGGTGCAGCGATTTTTGCGCCTTTAACGCCATCGTCTCTTTCGGAACTGTTCCGGTGATCTCGCATGAGATGTGCCACGGCTGCGGTGGCTGCATGCGTATCTGCCCGCAAAAGGCCATACATGAAATCGACAAACGGATCGGCGTCGTCGAAACCTTTTTGTGCGGCGCGATCACGCTTGTACAAGGCAAACTCGATATTGGCGTTGCGCTAGCTCCACCGCTTATCCGCGCCGTCAAAGAAGAAGCGCAAGGCGATCTTGTCATCATTGACGCACCGCCCGGAACCTCTTGTCCCGTTATCGCCACGTTGCGCGAGGCTGATTTTGTCGTGTTGGTGACCGAGCCGACGCCCTTTGGATTGAACGATCTTCGCCTTGCCGTGGACGTGGTGCGCGAACTTGGTTTGCCTTTCGGTGTCGTCATCAATCGCGCCGAAGAGAAAGACGTGCTTGTTCGCCCCTATCTTGAAGCCGAGAAGATCGCGCTTCTGGCCACAATCCCCGATGACCGCCGTATTGCCGAGACTTACGCCAAAGGACAGACAATCATCGACGCCTTGCCAGAATACGAGGAGCTTTTTTTGAGGTTTCTGCAAAGAATCCGCGAGGCCGCATGAAAGAGATCGTCATCATCAGCGGCAAAGGCGGAACAGGCAAGACGAGCCTAACAGCCAGCTTCGCGCTCCTCGCGCAAAACGCTGTTCTTGCAGATTGCGACGTGGACGCGGCGGATTTGTATCTAATCCTCACACCGGACGTTAAAGAACAACACGAATTCTGGAGCGGCGTCGAAGCGATCATTGATCCCGCGCTTTGCACCAACTGCGGCGCGTGTCTGAATCTGTGCCGATTTGATGCGATCAAGGAAACGAACGGCGCGTTCGCTATCGACCCGACTGCTTGCGAAGGCTGTGGCGTTTGCGCCCGTTTTTGCCCACGAGGTGCCGTTCGGCTTGAAAAACGCCTGTGCGGTGCATGGATGGTATCGGCTACGCGCGCGGGACCGATGGTTCATGCAAGACTTGGCATCGCTGCGGAAAATTCCGGCAGGCTGGTTTCGACGGTGCGACAGGAAGCGCGACGCGTGGCTGAAGAAACAAAACGCGACATGATCCTGATCGACGGCCCGCCCGGAATCGGTTGTCCTGTGATAGCCTCGATCTCCGGCGCGAACGCTGCGCTGATCGTGACCGAGCCAACGCCGAGTGGCGAGCAGGATCTTTTGCGGGCGTTGGAACTGACGCGGCATTTCAAGGTTCCTGCTTTCATTTGCGTCAACAAATGGGATATTGCGCCCGAAAAAGCCGAGCAGATCGAAAAGCAAGCCTTAGCAAACGGCGCGCTCATCTTGGGCCGCATTCGCTATGACAAAGGTGTCACGCAAGCGCAAAAACAGGCAAAGGCCGTGATCGAAACCGATACGCCCTCAGCTTCCGACATCAAAGACCTGTGGAAGCACTTTCAACAACAAATGGAAAAGGAAAAACAACCATGATGATCGCCATCCCCCTCGAAGACGGAAAACTCTGCCCACATTTTGGCCATTGCGCGAAATTTGCTCTGATCCAGACAGACGATAAAAACGCCATCACCGCGCGACGCGACATCAATGCCCCGCCGCACGAGCCGGGCCTATTGCCAACTTGGCTTCATGAGCGCGGCGTCAACCTCATCCTATGCGGCGGCATGGGGCCGCGCGCGCTCGAATTATTCGCACAAAAAGACATCAAAGTCATTACAGGTGCTCCCGTCGATGCACCAGAAGTTCTTGTTGCGGCTCATTTTGCCGGAACTTTGCAAACGGCTCCGAATAGCTGTGATCATTAATTGCTTGAATGTTCATAAGAAACCTAGAAGATGAGTAAAGGTTTCTGCGGTAGGATCAGAGAGGTTTTACGATGTCTTTTTTGCGCCTTTTAATTCTGCCTGTTTTCTGCGCATTTTGCTGGGGGTTGCTGCTGCCTCAATCAGTAAACGCGGAGGATCGCCCCGCTATTGTTTCCCAAGAATCTGTGCCGACGATTAACGCTCAGGATTTACAGCGTCTTCTTAAAAAGAAGAAAGCCGTTTTTCTTTTGGATGTTCGCCAGCCGGAAGAATATGAAACGGGGCACATTCAAGGCGCAAAGCTTATGCCTCTTGGCTCAATCCCTGATCATTTTAATGAACTGTCCAAGACAAAAAAGATCGTTGTTTATTGTAAGTCAGGGCGGCGAAGCGCTCAGGCGATGTCCCTTTTGCAGGCGAAGGGATTTTCCAACGTTGTCAGTCTTTCTGGAGGCTTTCAGGCGTGGTCTTCGTTTCAGGACACAAAGAAAGAAATGCGCGTCTGCGCGCTTTCAACAGGATGCCAAAACAGATAGGGCTTTTAGTTCTTCTTTCTTAACCCCGCGCTGAAGCTTCCCCTGCAGCCCAAAAGGACTGAGCCAAGACAAATGAGGGCGCAGAGAAGGACGACGACCGGCCCTGACGGCGTGTTGGTGTGGAAAGAAAGCAGCAGGCCATCCGCTGGGTTCGCGTCTGCAAACGGTGGTATCGGAACCGCGATGGCCCACCCGCTGAAGAAGGGCTTTGGACGCAAGTGAAAGGCGTCTGCGGTATGATAATTGCGTTGATATTATAATCGAGGAATATTGAGCCAGCAAAAGCCGCGTCCACACTCGATAAAATCATGCCATTGATATGGCGATTTGGCGAAAGCCTTGCCAATAGTGTTTACGTTCGCTGAAAACTTTGCGTACTCAAGCAAATCTTTCGTTCGTATTTTGGGCTTATCTGATGCCCACGCATCATAAAGCTTGCGAACCAGTGCTGCCTGACGAGGCCCGTTAAAAACGTACTCCTTCGTTCCAATTACGAGTTGATCGCCGCTAGGGGAGCAAACAACCTCGACATGGGACGTGGCAGAGCTGAAGTCGCATGGAACAGCGAGCTTGGCATTAATGGCCGCACAATCAGCGTGATTTTTACGTCCGCAGTCGGCAAGATCCCTGCGAATGATGTCTTCCATTTGATCATCATCAAGGCTTAAGGGTTTCCTTTTAAAGCTGGTCGCCCCCAGCTTGATCGCGTGCATGATGCTGTCATGATCTTTAGCTTGCCCACTGACCACGATGATCGGAAGCAAATGGGCGATGGTTTTGTTTTGATGAAAATGGGGATACTTCTCCCGAACTTTTTCTATGAACGACATGCCCGACTCGACGCGCGCGCTAAGCGCCTTGGTATCCGACTTGATGTGCAGGTCGAGCAGAATGTAGCAGAAATGTTGACGATCAAGCGCTTCAAGGCCTTCCGCCTTTGTCGCGGCGACAACGGCATCGTGATCCATTGCACGAAGAAGATCGACCATCTCCGCAGCCATGTCATCATCATCCTCGACGATCAAAGCTATATGGCGTTCGCTCACGTCACGCCTCCGGCTCTTGTTCAAAAGGAAGCACGATAGAAACTTTTGTGCCTTTGCTTGGCGCACTGCTGATCTCAAGCGTGCCGTTGTGGTCTACCTCTACGATCTTTCTGGCTATGGGAAGACCAAATCCCATACCAGAAGCTTTGCGCGTTGCATAAAGGCGAAGACAATCCTTCCGATCCTCCTCGTTCATGCCGCATCCGGTGTCCTGAACCGTAATCGTAACATGGCGGCGAGGTTTTGAAACCGCGCCTATCGTCACACGCCGTGGCTCTTGGGTTTCAGAGCAAGCTTCAACGGCGTTCGTCAGAATATTGAGCAAGGCTTGGATAATCCGGCTTCTATACATTTGCGATGCAAGTGCAGGATCAACCTGCGTTTCGATAATCTCGACGCCGAGCTTTCGCGTTTCATCCATACCACGCACAAGATCGACTGCGTCGCGGATGACCGTTGAAACAGGTTCCGCCTTCATTTTGCCAGAACCTTCACTTGTCAGATCACGAAGATTCTCAAGAATGTCGTTCAACAAATGAATGCGTTTTTGTGCGCGGGCTATATGTTCCCCAATATGGGCGGCATCAGCCTTGCCGCATTCCCGTTGAAGATTGAGCATGCCCGCATCGAGGGGTGAGATAATTTTAATCAGCTCGTGATAAATCTCGCGCACAAAATGCGCGTGCATCTTGTTGGCTGTTCTAATCGCCGCCTTACGCGTGACTGTTCCATGCTTCTGCTCAACATCGTCAAGCAGCGCCTTGATCTCGTCTCCGTTTGTTTTGTGATGCAACGATGTCTGCTTGTTGCCGTTCCGGCGCTGGATTGTCCGTCGCGCCGCGTCGCGAACGTAGGCATTGTCGTCTTGGACAAGAGCTGATGCGATGGTCGCAAAAAGCTCGTGATTGAGACGAAGCAAGCATTCGGCAACAGCTTTGCGAACCTCCCATTTTCTATGAACCGCAAGGCCGCGCAGACGCTCAGCTAAACGATCGATATCCTCATGTGACAGGACGCCGCATTCCAAGCGTTCGCCGAGCTCATGCAGGGAATCGCGTATACGCTGCCAATTCTCTGCACCGAGTTCCTGAAAAAGCTTTTCCGGCGTCTTGTTTTTCATCCGAAGAACTCAATGTCCATAACGTTTCATGCGCTCGCGGAAGGCATCGGCCCCGCCTTCCAAAAGGTATTCGATTTTGTCTTTGACGGCATCCACGTTGCCGCTGTTCCCCAGTTTTGCTTGTTGGCCATCGGAAGATAGCACAAACACGCGCTCGGCGTCTCCCAGAACAGGAATATTTGGATTGTGCGTCACGAAAATCAGCTGACGGCTTCCCTTGGCCTCGCGGACGCTGCGCACGACGGTATCGTACACAAAGGCGTTGTCGAGATTGTCTTCAGGCTGATCGATCAAAAGCGGCCTCGCATCTTGAAGCAGCAAAATCGGCAAAATAACCGTACACCGCTGTCCTGTAGAAAGCTGAGCCGAGTTTTTGTATTCGGCCCCGTCCTTGAGTTCAATGCGCGGCAGATCGTCAATTTCCATGGTTTCGAGTTTGGCGATGTTGTCGGCGTGCTGCTGGATGTGGGAAATAATTTTCTGTGCTTGGTCTTTGCCTGTTTCAGCCTGCCTTTCCAAAGCGTCAACATCCCCTGTGCGCACGAAACGCGCGAGATCGCCAGGACAGACCGAAGTGACAATGCGCGGGATGATGGTGTTGTATCGGACGCCGGATCCCTTCAGCATATCGCGCAACTCGGCCTCGTAAAGGGACTTGTCCTCCGCTTGTGTCACGGAAACGCGGATGGTCGGTGAGAGTTTGGTTGATAGATCGGCAGCTACGGTGCGCCGCGCTTCATAGCGTTTATCCCGTAAATCGGAAAGACGACACGAAAAGTCGGATATGTCTTGAGCGAGATTTTTGCGCGTTTCAAGACGTTGTATCCGTTCCTTTTCTTGCGCGAGAAGTTCATTCTGGCGGCGTTGAAGTCCCTGCCGCTCTCTGACTTGGGCGCTTTGTTGTTGTACGCGGGCTGCAAGGTCGCGATAAGCCTGATCCTGCAGCGCGTGCGCTTGCGCAAGCCGCTGAGCTATTTCTAAAAGCGCGTTATCTGTTTTTTGGCTTAAAGCCAAGGCTTGACGTTCCAACGCCTCAAAAGCCTGGAGAAAAGCGTTAATTTCCTTCTGAATTTCCGACAAGAAGGCTCCGTTCTCGCCACGAAGCATAGACTCATCGATCACGTTATGGCACTTGCCGACGACATGTTGTTTCCATTGGCCTGCCTGGACTTCAACATTTTTGACCACATCGCGGAGGGTCTGAATAGACGCTCCTTCACGCGATCTTAAACTTTTTGCTTTTTCGGCAAGAGCAAGCGCGTCAGCTTCTGGGCTTCCGCTTGGCTTTGATTCCTCCAATTTCAGATTGATGCCTTCAAGCTCAGCAACAGCGTGTTCGCATTCGCGCAAAGCATTTTCGTTCCGCTCGTTTTCATCAATTTTTTGACACAAGGCATGCTTGGTGCGTTCGATTTCTTCTTGGGTCTGACGAATCTCAGTTTCCGCAAAGCGATCGATCAGCTGCAGCTGAAAACGAGCGTTCCTTGCGATTTCTTCGATCTTGTTCTGGCCGTATATATCGGCCTTGAAAAGGCGGCTACGATTCAGAGACGCTGCCTGCGGCTCACCCCTGGCATTGAACAATGCGGCTGCTTCGCCGATAGAACGCTCGATGCGGTAAGGAACGCCACCTTGCGTTTCGATATCGAGAACGACTTTGCCTGAACGTAGATTTTCATCAACGACTTCCTTGTTCGCCTTGCTTCGCTCCTGCGGATCGTCCGAACTCAAAAGAAAACGAATAAACTCCAGAACGGTTGTTTTTCCCGTTCCGCGCCCGCCGATAATACAATTTAACCCGTCTTCAAAATCAAGGCGCAGACCATCAAGAAAGCCGCCAGTGACGGAAAGAGCAAGAATGCGATGGTGCGATGTAGATGACGGTTCTTCTTCAATATCTTCCTCAATCGCGACGGCACTGGTTCCTTGGATCATGATTTTCCACGCCTTTCTTTCCTTGTTTGCAGCAGGGTTCCTCAACCGGAAGCTGCGTAAGCTTATTGTATGAAGGCGAACAAATCAAGAACATGCGATGTTGTGCATAGTGACGGTTAATAACTGAAACATAAGGCTCCTTCCTTTCTCCTTCCTTTGGGCTTCCCTCGGGCAGCAACTGCACCCTCCAGATTTCCTTCTCTGAAATTCTCCAATCTCCGGACACGTTTTGAACGAACCGGAGGGATGGAGAATGACCATTCAGCATTTTGGACAAGAGCAGCTTGCGCAGCGCTGGGGGATTTCGACCAGCACGCTAGAGCGGTGGCGTTGGTCTGGCGAAGGGCCACGTTTTTTGAAGTTGGGCGGAAGGGTCGTGTATCGCCTTGAAGATATCGAGGCTTTCGAGGCCGAAAAGCTCCGCAACAGCACTTCAGGTGCTGCACCGCAAATGATGCCGGACTTCCGGCAGGAACGCGCCGTGCCTCAACCAGCACCCCAACAATCCCCGCAAGTCACCAGCAGAAGGAGAGCGTCATGAACATCCCGAACAGGATCACGATAAATCAGTTGCGCGACATGCCGCCTGGGAAGATCGCGACGTTTTCGGTCGAGGAAATGGCTCTTCTGCTGGAAGACCTGAACGGCGCGAAGGCTCATCTGGCAGCCATCGAAAACAAGCTGCGTAGCGGGCTCGATCTCAAATACGGGCAAAAGTCCTCGGAGCTTCGCAGGGCCAGCGGCAAGGACACGGGCACGGTGCGCGTTACGGACGGGAGGTTCGTCGTCGTGATGGATTTGCCCAAGCGCGTTAAATGGGATCGCACAAAACTCGCGGGCGCTATCCGAACCATCGTCGAGCAATGGCGCGAGGATCCAGAGCAATATGTGACGACCGAATACAAGGTTTCGGAAACAGCCTACGGCGCTTGGCCCGAGGCGATCCGAAAACTGTTCGAGCCCGCCCGCACCGTCGAGCACGGCAAGCCCACCTTCA
>CAYVBP010000003.1:0-49367 GCA_964449155.1 uncultured Rhodospirillaceae bacterium
CCTTAATAAGGGGACGGCGGCGTCGCGGGCGAAAAGGTATAATAGGGTGCGAAGGCCTTTGCCGCGCTCGGTTTCAAGGCGCGGGTCTTTGGCGAGGATGACGGCCGCGTCGGCGTGCGCGATGTCCAGAAGATCGCGGTCCCGCGCAAGGTCGGCCAAGCGAAAGTCGCGAAGGCCGCTTTGCCTTGTTCCGAGAAGCTCGCCCGCGCCGCGAAGACGCAAGTCTTCTTCCGCGATCGCAAAGCCGTCGTCCGTCGCGCGCAGCGTTTTCAGGCGCGCTTTGGCGATCTCGTTCAAGGGGGGCTGGTATACCAAAAGGCAGTGCGATTTTTCGGTTCCTCGCCCGACGCGCCCGCGCAGCTGGTGCAGTTGCGCGAGGCCAAAACGCTCGGCGTGCTCGACGATCATGACGGTCGCTTGCGGCACGTCGACGCCGACCTCGATGACGGTCGTGGCGACAAGGACTTTGAGGCGGCCTTCCTTGAAATCTTGCATCGCGGCGTCTTTTTCGGCTTCTTTCATGCGGCCGTGGACAAGGCCGATTGCGTTGTCGCCAAGGGCGCTTTTCAGGAAGGCTGCGCGGTCGACGGCGTTCGCGAGGTCGAGGTCTTCGGACTCTTCGACCAGAGGACAGACCCAATATATTTGAGCGCCTTCGGAGATGCGACGTTTGACCCCGCTTAGCACGTCGTCAAGGCGCGCCATGTCGATGAGGCTTGTGTCGACTTTTTGGCGGCCTGCGGGCTTTTCGGTCAGGCGCGAGACGTCCATATCGCCGTAAGCTGTCAGGGTCAGCGTCCGCGGAATGGGCGTGGCCGTCATCGTCAGGATATCGACGCCGCGTCCTTTGTCGGACAGAGTCAGTCGTTGGTTGACGCCGAAGCGGTGCTGTTCGTCGATGACGGCAAGGCCGAGGTCTTGGAACGCGATGTCGTCTTGGATAAGGGCATGCGTGCCGACGATCAATTTGAGCTGTCCTTTTGCCAGTGCGTCGAGCGTTTGCGCGCGACTTGTTCCGCGCCCTCGGCCGACAAGCAGTCCAATCTCGACGCCGACGGGGGAAAGAAGACGAGACAGGGTCGCATGGTGTTGCTTGGCGAGGATTTCCGTCGGGGCCATCAGGGTTGCTTGGGCCCCGGTCTCGGCGGCGTGCAGCATCGCCATCAAGGCGACGACCGTTTTCCCCGCGCCGACATCGCCTTGCAAAAGGCGCAGCATGCGTTTCGGAGCCGCCATGTCTTCCGAGATCTCGCGGATCGCCTGTTTTTGGCTGGACGTTAACGCAAAGGGCAGGGATTCTTCGAGCTTCCGCGTCAGGGTTCCTGTCGGGCGAAACGCGCGGCCACTACTGCTTTTATGGTGCGCGCGGATGATCGCAAGGCCCAGCTGGTCCGCGAGCAACTCGTCGTAGGCAAGCCGTCTGAGATGCGCAGGGGGCGGGGCATCGGCTTCGGCGGGAAGAGGGGTGTGCGCCAAGAGGATGGCGTTTTTCCATGCCGGCCATTTTTCGCGTTTGAGCAACGCGGGGTCGATCCATTCGGGAAGATCGGGAACTTTTTCCAGAATTTGCGCAACGGTTTTGCGCAGCATTTTCCCGCCGATACCTGCTGTTAAGGGATAGACGGGTTCATAGGGAGGAATTTCGGATGCGCGGTTTTGGGGGACGGCGTAGTCGGGATGGTTCATCACCCATAACGCTCGGTAGCGTTCGAGCAGGCCGCTGACGACGACCGTGGCGTCGGCGGGATAGAGCTTGGTCAGATAGTCTCCTTTGACGTTGAAGTATGTAAGGACAATCTGGTCGGTGTCGTCGACGGCGACAATGCGGTAGGGATGGTTTGGGCGCGAGGGGGGATTGTGCTCGACGACCTTTAGCGCCAACGTCGCGACGCGGTCTCTGTCCGCATAGCGCAATTTTGGTTTGTAGGTACGGTCGATGACGCCTGTCGGCAAGTGCCATAGAAGATCGACGGCAAGTTCGCCGCACAATTTTTTGTATAGCGCGCTCATGCGGGGGCCGACGCCTTTCAATGACGTCAGGGAGGCAAACAGGGGATAGAGGATGGGCGGACGCATCTAACGGCTCAGTTAGGAATAGATAATACCGACGGCCTTATGAAATGACCATTCCTCGTCATTTCTGCGAAGGCGGGGATCCAGTTTGAGTATTCGAAGAAATGCCGGAAAGGCTTGTTCTCGCGGCGATTCCAACTGGATCCCCGCCTGCGCGGGGATGACGAGGGGTGAGAGAGGAGGGGGCATTGTTTGGGCTTCCGGCATAAGACCAATCTCCGATCATAGTGAAGCAAGGGGGGCAATTATTCTAGCTGTGAATCGTTTGTGAGCAAAATTAGGCTATTAGGCCGTTCGAAACTTCGAATGTTTGGACGGGCGCGTCGAGGGAGGCGAAGGTTTGGCGGTCGGTGCCGGTGAACCAAGCTTGCGTGTTCAGGGACAATACTTCGTCAAATAGCGCTTCGCGGCGAAGATCGTCCAGATGCGCGGCGATATCGTCCAGTAAAAAAATCGGGGGCATCGATCTTTGCCCGGATAAAAGTCGGGCATAGGCCAGCATCAGCGCGATCATCAGGGCCTTTTGTTCGCCTGTCGAGCAGAGATCCGCGGGGCAGTTCTTGGACGCATGGAAGACGACAAGATCGCTGCGGTGCGCGCCAGTGGCGCAGGTTCCCGTTCGGGCGTCTTGGTCGCGCGCGCGGAGAAACGCAGCGCGCAGGGCATCTTCGACAGGTAAGGCGGGCGTCGTTTCCAGCATGTCTTCCGCTGCGCCGCGCACTGCGATATCGGGACGGGGAAAGGCGTTGCCGCCGCACGCGATGGCGAGGCGCAGTCGGGCGATCATGTGCTTGCGCGTCGCGGCGATGGCGACCGCCGATTGCGCCATTTCGTTTTCTAGCGCCGATAGCCATGCGGCGTCGCGCGCGCCTTCGCGCAAAAGACGGAGGCGTTCGCGCATCGCTTTTTCGTATATCAGAACGCGGCCTGCATGCGCGGGGTCGAAGCTGCATGCAAGGCGGTCGAGGAATTTACGCCGCGACGCCGCGCCTTCGGCAAGCAGGCGATCCATGTCGGGCGTAATCCATGCCATGGCGACATATTCCGCCAACGCGGCTTGGCCGCGCACGGGCTTGCCGTTGATATGAATAATGCGGCGTTCGCTCTCGGTGCCGCTTGCGGACGGGTCGCGGCCCGTGCCGATGCGCAAAGGTCCTGTGCTCGTTGCCAAGTCGATGGCGACGGCCCACGGATTTGCCGACGCTCGGTTTTGAAGATCCGATAAAGCGCATCGTCGAAATCCGCGGCCAGGAACCAAGAGGCTGATCGCTTCGAGAAGGTTGGTTTTGCCGCTTCCGTTCGCGCCGGTAAGAACGACAGGGGATGCTGTTGCCCCAAGGCGCAGGCCTTCGTAGTTCCGAAAAGACGAAAGCGTGATTTGGGAGACGAAGAAGGATTCGGGATTCTGGATATGGGATTTGGGAAGAGGACTGAAAGACTGTTCCCTGAATCCCGAATCCCTTATCCTGAAGCCTCCCTTAACCACCGGCATAGTTTATCATTCCGGTCCAGAAACGCTCGAGCTTGCGCAAAATTTCGCAGGCACTCGTTACTTCCTCTTGAGAGATTTTTGCGTTTGCCAAGGCGACGGATTGGCGGTCGAGGCTTTGGCTGATGTTTTTATGAAGCTCCAGCCCCTTGGGCGACAGCTTGATGCGGACCGACCGGCGATCGTGCGGCGAGCGCTCTTGGATAAGATACTGATTCTCGACCATCTTTTTGACGTTGTACGATACGTTCGAGCCTAAGTAATAGCCGCGGGCCGTTAGTTCGCCTATCGTCATTTCATCGACGCCGATGTTGTAGAGGATCAGCGCTTGGACGTTGTTGATGTCTTGGATTCCCGCACGGTCAAGATCCGTCTTGATGACTTCCAGAAAATGACGGTGAACGCGTTCGATTAAAAGAACGACTTCGTAGTAAGCCTGTCGCACGGCAATCTCCATGTTGGATAAAAACCAACCGCTTCTATTGATTAGATCGGGCCGGACCGCGTAGCATATCGTTATTAGTATTGAGTTTATGTTAAAAAATCAACCTCGGGCCTTCTTTATTGCGGAAAAAGGCCCCCTCTTGCATTCCGAGGCGCGTTCGGGCATCCTGCCCGACGATCTTAGGCCGAAACAATCCGGCTAATCTTAACCAAACGACGAGGTCTGACCGATGAATAGCGCGTTCTTAATTATCTTTGGCTGTGGCTTTTTAGCCTTACTTTACGGATTGTTAACAGCGCGTTCGGTTTTGTCGGCCCCTGCGGGGTCGGCCCGGATGCAGGAAATTGCGTCTGCCATTCAGGAAGGCGCTAAGGCATACCTGAACCGTCAATATTTGACCGTTGCCGTTGTCGGTCTTGTTATTTGCGCCATTTTGGGCGCTTTTTTAGGCGCTCCCGTCGCGATCGGTTTTATCATCGGCGCGGTTCTATCGGGTATCGCGGGCTATGTCGGTATGAACGTCTCGGTTCGCGCCAACGTTCGCACGACCGCTGCGGCAAGCAAGGGGTTGGAACCTGCGCTTGGCATCGCGTTCAAGGCGGGGGCGGTGACGGGGTTGCTCGTTGTCGGTCTAGGCCTTCTGGGCGTCGGCGGATATTATTATGAACTGCTGCAATGGAAGGGCATCGAGGACGAGGCGTCCCTGCGGACCGTTATCGAAGCCTTGGTTGCCTTGAGCTTTGGCGCGTCGCTGATTTCGATTTTCGCGCGCTTGGGCGGCGGCATCTTTACGAAGGGCGCCGATGTCGGTGCCGATCTGGTCGGTAAGGTCGAAGCCGGCATTCCAGAAGACGATCCGCGTAACCCCGCCGTGATTGCCGACAACGTCGGCGACAACGTCGGCGACTGCGCGGGCATGGCGGCGGATCTTTTTGAAACCTATGCTGTGACTAACGTTGCGACGATGCTTCTTGCCGCGACATTCTTTACCGGCGAGGCGCGAGCCACCATGATGCTTCTGCCGCTTTTGATTTGCGGCGCATGCATTCTGGCTTCGATTGTCGGCGCGTTCTTTGTCCGTTTGGGCAAGAGCAAGAACATTATGGGCGCTTTGTACAAGGGGTTGATCGCGACGGGCGTTATCTCGGCGTGCTTGATCGCTTCGCTCGTTAAGAACGTTCTGGGCTTCGATACTTCGTTCGTCATGCAAGACGGCGGCGCGATCACGGGCATGAGCGTCTTCTATTGCGCGATGATCGGCCTTGCCGTCACGGCGTTGATGGTGTGGATTACCGAATACTACACCTCGACGGCGTACCGTCCCGTTAAGAGCATCGCGGCGGCTTCCGCGAACGGCCACGGCACGAACGTCATTCAGGGCCTTGCCATTTCGATGGAATCGACAGCTCTTCCGGTCATTGTCATTTGTGTTGGCATCGTTGCCTCTTATACTTGCGCGGGCCTGTTCGGCATTGCGCTGGCGGCTACGACGATGTTGGCTTTGGCGGGCATGGTCGTTGCCATCGACGCGTTCGGTCCTGTGACCGATAACGCTGGCGGCATTGCCGAAATGGCTGAGCTTCCGAAGGGCGTGCGTACGATTACCGATGCGCTCGATGCGGTTGGCAACACGACGAAGGCCGTCACAAAGGGCTACGCGATTGCGTCGGCCGGGTTGGCGTCCTTGGTTCTGTTTGCGGCCTACATTCAGGACTTGCATCACTACTTCCCGTCTGTCGACGTCAAGTTCGATTTGCAAAGCCCGTATGTGGTGGTCGGTCTGTTCATTGGCGGCCTTTTGCCCTATCTGTTTGGCGCGTTGGCCATGACGGCCGTCGGTCGCGCGGCTGGCGCTGTTGTGCAGGAAGTGCGTCGCCAGTTCCGCGAAATCAAGGGCATCATGCAAGGAAAGGCCAAGCCGGAATACGGCCGCGCCGTCGACATGCTGACCAAGGCCGCGATTCGCGAAATGATCGTTCCGTCGTTGCTGCCGGTTGCGGCACCTGTCGTGCTGTACTTTGCCGTTAGGTTCTTTGCGGGACAGGCTCAGGCTTTTTCGGCTTTGGGCGCGATGCTTTTGGGAACCATTGTTACGGGGCTGTTCGTTGCCATCTCGATGACATCGGGCGGCGGCGCGTGGGACAATGCGAAGAAGTATATCGAAGTGGGCAACCACGGCGGCAAAGGTTCCGAAGCGCATAAGGCTGCCGTTACGGGCGATACCGTCGGCGATCCGTACAAAGATACGGCCGGTCCCGCGATAAACCCGATGATTAAGATCATCAATATCGTGGCGATTTTGCTTTTGGCGGTCTTGGCTTCGGCTTAAAAGGCAGAGGTTGGATGAGAAAGGAAGCCCCGCCTTATGGCGGGGCTTTTTTTGAGGATTGATAGGTAGATCCAAAATAAAACGATTGTGATACCGATTCTGGACCAAAGTGAATTGATACCAATCCCGGATCAGAGTGAATCGAAAGGGCACGGGGGACACAATAAAAATGCCGGAAAAGGCGGTATGGAACGGGTAACGGCGGTTCGGGCATTTTTATTGTGTCCCCATCGATTCACTCTGATCCGGGATTGGTATCAATTTTGCGCTTTTCGCTATGAGGAATTGAAGGTTATGACGACGATGAACGATTTTGGGAGATCTCCTCGCCGTTTGTTTGGGCGCCGGAAGGGACGACCTTTGCATCGGCGCAAGCAAGCGCTCGTTCAGGACTTGTTGCCTAAAGTGCGGATAACCATGCCGGGAGGTTCTTGCGTCGCGCCGCACGCGTTTTTCGAGGGCGGCAGGGCGCAGGATTTTATCGCGATTGAAATCGGGTTCGGCGGCGGCGAACATCTTGCCGCGCAGGCCTTTCGGCGGCCGGAGGCGCGGTTTATCGGGTGCGAGCCTTTTTTGAACGGCATTGCAAGCCTTCTTGAGCATATCGACGACAAAAAGATCGAGAATGTCCGCATCCATGATGACGATGCGCGGATTTTACTAGATGCGTTGGCGGACGCGTCGGTTGACGAATGCTTTGTTTTGTTTCCCGATCCTTGGCCGAAAAAACGCCATATCGAACGGCGCTTTATCGGACCGGAAAATCTTGAGCGTCTTGCGCGCGTTTTGAAGCCTGGGGGGCTGTTGCGCGTTGCCTCGGACCATGCGCAGCTGGTGGCGTGGATGCGCGAATGCCTCGACGCTTCTCCGGCGTTCGTTTGCGGATATGCGAGCGGCGAGCCTCCGCCGGATTGGGTGCCGACGCGGTATCAGGAAAAAGCAGTCGCAGCCGGTCGGCCGCCGTTCTTTATGGACTATCGGAGGAAAAAATAGACCAGCCTTGGGGGGTGAGGCGCTCCAAGGGCTTGAAGCGCGATTTGTAGGACATTTTTCGCGAGTTCTCGATCCAGTAGCCGAGATAAACGTATGGGAGATTTTGGCTTCGCGCAGCATCGATTAGCGACAGGACCAAGGCCATGCCGAGGCTGCGCTTCGGCTCGGATGGGTCGAAGAAGCTGTAAACCGCCGAAAATCCGTCGCCGACAAAATCGGCGATCAGGCAGCCCTTGAGAGTGTTTTGAGTGTCGCGTAGGCAATAGAGCCTTGTGTCGGCATCGTCGTTCGATACCATCGCGGAAAACTCGGCTTCGGTCATCGCGGCCATGTCGCTGTTCTTGTGGCGGGCGTTGAGATAGGCGTTAAATAACGCAAAGCCGTCGGCCGTCGCTTGGGGCGGGAGGCTGTCTAAATGCAGATCGCGATTCGTTGCGGTTACGCGTTTCAGCGACCGCGACGGGGAAAAAAAACGAACGGGGATGCGCACGGGGACGCAGGCCGCGCATGCCTCGCACGCCGGGCGGTAGAGGATGTCATGGCTGCGGCGAAAGCCTGCGCGACAAAGAAGATGGCATGTGTCTGCGCGCATTTCCTGCGGGGCGTCATTGAGGCTTGTGAACAGCTTTCGTTCCATTTGCCCCTCAAGATAGGGGCAGGGCATGGGCGGCGACAGGAAGTAGCGAAGATCGAAGAGAAATTCGGGCGGCATGCAGGGTTATCGCGACAGGAACATAAGGATGGCGCGCGATACTTCCGTTGGTTTTGTATAGTCAACGCGCGGGTGGCGGAACGGGACCCACTGGAAACGCGTATACCATAACGTTCCTTGATGCGGGGGACGCGCGTAGTCATAGGTGGCGACGGGGCGGTAGCTTTCCTGTTCGACGCCTATCGAGGAAAGATTGGACTGTTCCGACGCATAGAGGCGCAAGGCGGCGTGCTTGGCTCGTTGTTCGTCCGGCGATAAGGGGACGATGCGCGTCGTTTCGTCGGGCGCGATAAATTTTTGCGATTGAACCCGGCCGCCGAAAAAATTGTATTCGGCGAATTCAAGGACGCTGACCCTTGTTTTAAATTTAAAGCCGATGGCGTTCAGGGCGTCGTGGTCGGGGTTTCCGCCTTCATAGGCCGGGACCCAAATTTGATCCGGGCGGTAGGCGCGGAACGCCGTTTCGACTTCTTCGCATACGGCCGGGAGTTCTTGCCACAGGGCGCGCGCTGGGCGCGTGCCCCAGCCTACCGGGAGAATACCGAGCGCGGTCGCGGCGTTTTCGGCTTCTGTCCGGCGGCGCGTGACGTTTTTGCCGTATCGGCTTCGCTGCCACGGCCACAGGGTTTCCCGGGCTATACATCCGTTCGTTAAATATAAAGCGGAGACGGCGGCTCCGTCGTCGCGCGCGCGTTTGATCGATGCCGCGCAGGCGACGACTTCGTCGTCTGGGTGAGCGACCAAAATAAGGATGCGTTTGCCGAACATGATTATTTCTCCTTCAGGATGCTCGCAGCGCGTTTTGCCATACGGGCAGGAAGTCCTCTTGTAAAACGTCGTCCCAGCTTGCGACGCTTTGGGTTGCAAAACGCGCGGCAGCCTCGCGCATCGTCGCTTGCCGGGGTTTGTCTTGGGCCAGCGCCGTCAGGGCTTGCGTCCATGACGGGACGAGGCTGTCAATTTCTTCTACCGCAGGCGATCTTCCGTATAAAGAGGCGACTCCGCTCGCTTTCGACGCTAGGACGGGACAGCTGCAAGAGAGAGCTTCGACACCGACAAGTCCGCCGATTTCGATATCCGAGGCCATACACAAGCAATCGGCGGCTGCGTAAAAGTGCGCCAACTTTTCGGCGGGGACTTGCCCGGCCAGCGTCGCGTTGTCGCCTAAGGCGGCTTTGATTTGCCCGGACAGAGGGCCGAGGCCCGTTACGGCAAGGTGTATGGTCGCGCCGCGACGGATGGCCTCGACACAAGCGTTTAGCAAAAGAGGCATGTTTTTTCCGGCGTCGACGCGGCCTACAAATAGGGCGAGAAATTTCTCGGGCGCGATAGCATAGGCGCGTTCGATTTCAGCGCGGGCTTCTGGGCGCGGTTTGAACAGGGTTTTATCGACGCCCAAGCGCATGCGCGAGACTTTGCCGGAGGGGATATGGGCTTTGGCCAGAGACATATCTTCGGCTCGAAGGGCAAGGGCCGCCGCGCAGGCGTTTAAGTGCTTTTTCAGGCGGGCTTCCTTGGCAAGGCGTTGCGCGGCGGAAAATTTAAGCGTTCTATCGACGCGGTCGCCTAGTTTTGTTCCTAAAAGAGAGCGCAAGGTTTCATGCGTAAACACTTCGGCATAGGCAGGCGTGTCGGTGTGGAAGGATGTCGTTAGCGGTATGTTTTTTTGTTTCGCGATTCGCTCCGCCGTTTGCGCGAAGGCGAAAAAGCCGTCGGTCGAATGAATGACGTTATAGGACCCGAGTTCTTGCGCCAATTTGGGATGATGCGTCGCAAGATCGGTGTGCGCTGGCACATAAGGCAAGAATTTCAGCCGCGCGGAGCTGAAAACGGGCGGAAGCTCGCGCAGGCGGACACGCGGCGATAAAATTTCTTCCGCACTCGTTCCGGAAAAATATACCGTAAGATCGATGGGCGCTCCGGTTGAGGCGCAGGCGCGGGCCATGCGTTCCCAGTATTTGACGTGGCCTCCTGCCGCTTCGCCGCGCGGAAGATCGACAAGGACGGCGACGCGGGGAAAGGTGGCCATCATATCCCCGCGACTGTCATGCCGTCGACGCGAAGCGTCGGCGCGTCGATGCCGTGCCTGAACTCTAAATCGTTGGCCGCCGCGAGGTTCAGGAACATGTCTTTCAAATTTCCGGCAATCGTCATTTCGCTGACAGGAAAGGCTTTTTGACCTTGTTCGATCCAAAATCCGGCTGCCGCTTGGCTGTAATCTCCCGTCACGCCGTTGATGCCCATGCCCATGGTTTCGGTGACGTAAAAGCCTCGGGCGACATCGCGCATCAGCGCTTCGGGCGAGAGATCTCCGGGTTCCATATAGACGTTGGAGGGCGACGGAGACGGAGGGCCTCCCGCGCCGCGCGCGGCGTGGCCGGTGCTGCGCAGGCCCAGTTGCCTTGCCGAGCGAAGATCAAGCAGCCAAGTCGTCAGGATGCCCTGATCGATGAGATTGCGCCGTTGAGTCGGAATGCCTTCGGCGTCGAAGGCGCGGGAGCGCAGGCCGCGAGGGCGGTGCGGATCGTCAACGATCGTGACGGTGGCCGGAAAAACGGGTTCTTCGAGCAAGTCTTTTAGAAAACTGGTGCCGCGCGCGACAGAAGTTCCGGAAATTGCGCTTAGCATTGCTCCGATCAGGCTGCTTGCAATGCGCGAATCAAAAAATACGGGAACGCGCGAACTCGGCATTTTGCGCGGATTCAGTTTTTCCGCCGCGCGTTCGCCTGCGCGCTTTCCAATCCAATCCGGCGACGGCAGGTCTGCGGCAAATACGCGCGACGCGGCTTCGTAGTCGCGCTGCATGCCTGTCCCTTCTCCGGCGAGAACCGTGGCGCTGAGGCTGTATCCTGTGCGACGTTTCAGGCCGAAAAAGCCATTGCTGGCAGCGATGGCGGCGCGGCTTTTTCCCCATCCTGCCGCCGCGCCGTCGGAGTTTGTGACGCCTTTAACGGCGCGGGCGGCGTCTTCGGCTTCGCGGGCAAGCGCGATCAGGCGCTCGGCGGAGAATTCGGTTTCGTCGAAGGTTTCAAGAGTTGGATAAGTTCGGGCGATATCGGTCGGGTCAGCAATGCCGCAAAAAGGGTCTTCGGGCGCAAGCTTTGCCATGGCGACGGCGCGTTCGGCAAGCTCGCGTAGCGTTTTTGGACTGCGATCAGATGAAGAAACGATGGCTTGCTTTTTTCCGACGAAGACGCGCAGGCCGATATCGGCGGATTCCGCGCGTTCGAGATTTTCCACGGCGCCGAGCCTGAGCGAGACGGAAAGGTCGGTCGCTTCGGCCATGATCGCGTCGGCAGAGTCCGCTCCTGCTTTGCAGGCGAGCGAGAGGAGATCGTTAAGGAGTTCTTGCACTTGAACCGTCATTTTTCTCTTTCTTGCCATGTCCGGATGTTTCCCAGATCGACGTGGAGGTGATTGTCTCCGGGGTAATAAGCAACGCCGCCGCGCTGCATGGTTTTCGCAATTTCGCATATGGCCCTTCCATCGACCCCCGCGATGCGGAAATCGACCGCCCAGCCGTGCATGTGAAGGCTTTCCTTAGCCACGTTTCCGTTGGTGATGGCAAGACGTTTGTTTGTTTGGCGCGAACGGTAGCCGGAAAGGATTTGGATGGGAACGGTTTCCGGAAGGCCGAGCCGTTTGCGCATATCGACAAGGTAATCAATAAGTTCAGGGTCGATCTCGCCTATGGCGTCAATGTGGCGGTCGCGCATGATGCGGTTGATTTTCTTAAGCGCACGCGCGTCGTATTTGCCGTCGTGGAAAAAGACAACGTCGATCTTTTCCTTTGAGCGCGGGTGCACGAGGACGATGCGGCGGATCGGGTCCCTGTCCGGCTGCGTCTTGGACAGGCCTCGGCCCGAGACGTTGTGCGTTGAGATGCCGCCGCACGCGCTAAGGACGCAGAGAAGGATTACGGCAAGAAATTTCTTCATTCCGCGCCCATCAGGCGATAGGAACCTTGGTCGCTGATAAGCCAATTCTCGCCCTCCTTGTCGAGTTTTTTGCGTAGCTGGTAAATGTGCGTTTCGAGCGTGTGCGTGTCAATGCGTTCGCCGTATCCCCAGACCGAGGCAAGGATATCCTGCCGCGTCGCAGGGCCTTTGTTTTGCGCAAGGAAGGCCAGAAGCGCCGTTTCTTTTTCTGTCAGGCGCATCGGCGCGTCGTCGTCGCGCGAGATGCGGCGATTGAGCGGCTCAAGACGAAACGGACCGAACGTCAGAACGTTGTCCCGGATAAGCGATGCGGTTTCGAGGTAATGCTTGAGGCGGCTCACGAGGTGGCCGAGCCTGAACGGCTTGGGAAAGCTTTCGGTCACATTGTCGGCGTCGGCGTCGTATCCGAGCCCAAGCAGGATGGGCCGTTCGGCTTTTTCGCATAGCGCACGCGCGAGGGTTGCCGCTTTTTCCTGCGATTGCGGCTTGTCGACGACGATGATGTGTGGTGGCTCTTTATCCTTAATGCGCTCGGAGAGGTCTTCCGGTTGGGCGAGCAGGCATGCATCGCCCAGCTTGGCAGCCTTGATCTGTTCGATGACGGCCTCGCGTAGGACAGGATCTGGAATGAGCAGGAACAAAGCGGACATCAAAGAGCTGAGGATTGATGAAAACTTTGTAACAATAAAGCGGAAAAGCCGATTTTGTCCAATGCGTTTTCCTGCTAGAGTATTGGGATGTTATTGTCTCGTTCTTTTTTAAAGGCTGGGGTTATGGGGTGGCCGGTGGGTCACTCGCTGTCGCCGCGTCTGCACGGGTTTTGGCTCCGCGAGTATGGAATTGCGGGGGCTTACGAGGCTTTTGCCGTTAAGCCCGAGGATCTGGCCTTGTCTTTGCGCGGGTTGCAGGAAAAGGGAATCGTCGGTGTCAATTTAACTATTCCCCATAAGGTCGCGGCCTGCGTGATTGTCGACGAGCTCGATCCCGTTGCCAAGCGTATTGGCGCTGTTAATCTCGTTACGGTCGGCGCGGACGGGCGTTTGTTGGGGCGCAATACAGACGCTTACGGATTCGCGCAGAATTTGCTGGCTTCGGGATATAAGCCCACGGGCGGGGGCGCTTTCGTTCTGGGGGCGGGCGGCGCTTGCCGCGCGGTTCTTGTGGCGCTTGAAAATATGGGGTTTTCGGATATTCGCCTTGCCAACAGGACGAAGGAAAAGGCCGAAATTTTGGCGCGGGAGCTGCAAACATCTCGGACGCGGATTTCTGTCATCGATTGGGACGGCGCGTCGGCCGCGACGGAGGGCGTCGATCTTTTAGTCAATACGACATCGTTGGGCATGGCGGGGCAGCCGCCACTGGATTTTTCGCTTGAGGGTCTGCCTCGCGACGCCGTCGTGACCGATATCGTTTATTCGCCGCTTGAGACGGATCTTTTGAGGCGGGCGAGGCAGCGCGGAAATCGCGTCGTTGACGGGTTGGGGATGCTGTTGCATCAAGCGCGGCCTGCGTTTGAGGCGTTTTTCGGGAAGGATCCCGAGGTGACGGAGCGCTTGCGCCGACACGTTTTGTCAGGGAGGGAATGACGATGAAGGTGATCGGCCTGACGGGCGGCATCGGCATGGGAAAGTCGACGGTCGCGAAGATTCTTTGCGGGTTTGGGTTCCCTATATATAGCGCCGATGAAGCCGTTCGCGATGTTTTGAAAAAGGGGGGCGCAGCTGTCGAGCCTGTGGCAAAGCTGTTTCCTCAGACAAAAAAGCGCGGCGGCATCGATCGCGGTCTTTTAGCGGAAGCGGTTTTTGGAAAGCCGGAAGAACTCGAAAAACTTGAGAAAATCGTTCATCCTCTTATCGCCAAAGCTGAACGCGCTTTTTTGAAAAAGGCGCGCAAGGATAAGGCTCTCGCGGCGATTTTAGAAATCCCGTTGCTATTTGAGACGGGAGCCGAGGCCCAATGCGACATCGTTTTGTGCGTTTCCGCGCCGCCGGGGGTCAGGAAAAGCCGCGTGATGGCGCGGTCCGGCATGACGGAGGCGCGGTTTAGGGCTATCGTCAAAAGGCAGATGCCCCATGCCGAAGCGTGCAACCGGGCTGATTATGTGATTCCGACGGGGGAAAGCGTCGCTGAGACAAAGAAATATTTGCGCGGCGCGTTCGAAAAACTCGGGCTTTTGACACTGACGCGCGATGCGCAAGCTTCCCGTCGCCGGGCGCGTGTGTGCCGAAGGGCCGGATGTCCGTGCTGTTCTTTATGAGAGCAAGGTCTTGATTTTTTCGATGACGTCGAGGTGGACAAGGTCGTTCCATGTCGCAAGCACCATCAGCGTGACAACGAAGGTCAGGCCGAGCCGCATGCCGACTTCCTGCGTTTTGTCGCTTAGCGGACGCCCCAGAAATTTTTCGAACGCGAAAAACAGAATATGCCCGCCATCCAAAAGGGGAATTGGGAACAGGTTAATCAGGCCAAGATTCAGCGAAATGATCGCCACAAACCAAATCAGCGATACAGCGCCGTCTTTGGCGATGTTTCCCGACATTTCCGCAATGCGCAGGGGGCCGCCGATTTCCTCGGATCCGCGTACGCCCATGACGATTTGCCCGACGGCCTTGAGGGTGTCGACGGACATCGTCCATGCTTCGACCGTCGCTTTTTCAAGCGCTTGGAGGGGCGGCCATTTCTTGTAATCGACTTTGTCCGAGACGATGCCGATCCGGCCCAGCTTGTGCTCGCCGCCGAAACGGTCTTTTTGAACCGTTATTTCGGGTGTTACGGTTAGCGTCAGGGACGTTTCGGCGCGTGCGACGACAATAGGCACGGGGACGCCGGAGTTCATGCCGATCATCCGCTTGATGTCTTCGAATCGCGCCACGTTATGACCGTCGATGGACAGGATTTTGTCGCCTGTTTGAAAACCTGCGCGAGCGGCGACGCCGTTTTCGACAAGCGCGCCGACAACAGGCGGCGAAAACGGTTGGCCTTGGGCCATGAACAGGGCGGCAAGGACAACGATTGCAAATATGTAATTGGCAATAGGGCCTGCGGAAACGACGGCAAGGCGTTTGTTGACGTTTTGATGATGGAAAGAAACCTTTTTTTCTTCGTCGGTCATCGTTTTGACTTCTTCGCCCGGGCGGCTTGAGGCGTCGGCGTCGCCGTACATTTTGACGTAGCCGCCCAAGGGCAAGCAGGCGACTTGCCAGACCGTGCCGTGTTTGTCTGTCCAACCGAAAAGCTTGGGGCCGAAGCCAATGGAAAACGATTCGATTCGGATGCCGCACAGACGCGCGACCCAGTAATGGCCATATTCATGCACGAAGACGACGGCGCTGATGACAACGACGAAGGGCAGGGCGTAGTGCTGGATAAGCGAAAACAAAGAGTCCATGGATATTCATCCGCATGTGAAAACGAGGCGCATCATAATCTTTTTCGGGCGGACGAAGCAAGAAAACCCGTCAGAGGACACAGCTTTGCCATAATTAGCGAGGCTTTAACGCTGCGCACACGCAGCGTATATCTTTCTCTTGTGATTCTTTGTGCCAGTCCTTAAATTGACCAAACCTTTTGGCTCCTTTTTTCTCGTGGATTCGCTATGCCCATGAATACGTTCCGGCTTCTTGCATCTTCCGCTCTTCTGGCTTTTCTTGTTGCGCCTCCGCTTTTTGCCAAGAATTCTTCGCCGGAGGCTAAGGAAGAGACGAAATCCTCAGCTGAAGAGGCCGCAGATACCTTTAAGCAATTGACTTTGTTCTCGGATGTGCTTGAACGCGTGCGCGCCGATTACGTCGATCAGGTTTCGGATGGCAAGCTGATTGAGAACGCTTTAAACGGCATGTTGTCGGCACTCGATCCTCATTCGAGCTATATGGACAAAAAGGCCTTTCAAGAGATGCAGACCCAAACGCATGGCGAGTTTGGGGGGCTTGGCATTGAGGTCACGATGGAAAACAGCATCGTCAAGGTCGTTTCTCCTATCGACGATACGCCCGCAGCCAAGGCCGGTATCCAGCCCAACGATCTTATCACGCATATCAACGGGAAGCCTGTAACCGACTTTACGTTAAGCGAAGCCGTCGATCGCATGCGTGGCTCGCCGGGGACCAAGATAACCCTGACCGTTCGTCGCGGCGGGCTTTCCGGCGCGCCTTTCGATGTATCGCTAACCCGTGCGGTCATCAAGGTGCGGTCGGTGAAGTGGGAACCGAAGGGCGACATTGCTTATATCCGCATCAGCGCGTTTAACGAGCAAACGCAAATCGGGCTGGATAAGGCCTTGGACGAAGCCGACAAGAAAATCGGGACGAAACTGGTCGGCTATGTCCTTGATTTGCGCAACAATCCCGGAGGGTTGCTTGACGAAGCGATTACGGTGGCCAGCACCTTTTTAGAGGCGGGTAAGGAAGTCGTCTCGACGCGCAGCCGTCATAAGGAAGACGATCAGGCAATGAATGCAAAAGGCGGCGATCAGGCAAAAGGAAAGCCGATTGCCGTATTAATCAACAGCGGATCCGCGTCGGCGTCGGAGATTGTTGCGGGCGCTTTGCAGGATCATAAGCGCGCTATCTTGATTGGCACAAAGAGTTTCGGCAAAGGCTCCGTTCAGACCATCATCCCGCTTTCGGGCGGCGGCGCAATGCGCTTGACGACGGCGCGATATTACACGCCGTCGGGCCGGTCGATACAGGCGCTGGGCATCGAGCCGGATATTGTCGTGCAGCAGGCCAAGCTTGAGAAGGTCGCTGCAGGGCCGGGTATTCACGAATCCGATCTTAAAGGCGCGTTGCAGAACGATACGCTGAAAGACGACAAGGATAAGTCCCTCGATGCGGAGGAAGAGATTCCGCCGATGGATTCCGAAAAGTCCAAGGACAAGGACGGTAAGGAGTCCAAGAAAGACCAGCCCTTCGACTATCAGCTTGCGCGGGCGCTGGACCTTATTCGCGGCGTGCACCTGTATCAGGCGCGGGCGGCGACGCCGACGACAACAACGACATCGGCGGCTGAGGGGACGGCGAAGTGATGCCAACCGCCTTATAAAATGGCCTTCAACCCAAAAAACGGCTTTTGGTATAACTGTCATTTGGAATGACCATAGTTTAGGCCGCTCCGCTTTGCGTCTTATACCAATCCCGGATCAAAATGAAGCAAAGGGGACACAATAAAAATGCCCAACTGCGGTTCTCCGTTCCGCGCTGCCTTTTCCTGCATTTTTATTGTGTCCCCCGCGTCCCTTCGATTCAATCTGATCCGGGATCGGTATTAGTGCCGGAAGTGGCGAATTCCCGTGAAGACCATTGCCAGTCCGGCTTTGTCCGCAGCGTCGATGACTTCGTTGTCGCGAATTGAACCGCCGGGTTGAATGACTGCTGTGGCGCCTGCCGCTACCAGCATTTCTAGGCCGTCCGCAAACGGGAAAAAGGCGTCTGAGGCGGCGACGCTGCCTTTCGTTGAGGGTTCGGCGAGACCCGCTTGTTTTGACATCTCGGCTGCTTTTTGCATGCCGATGCGCGCGCTGTCGACGCGGCTCATTTGGCCCGCGCCGATGCCGACTGTCGCGCCGTCCTTGGCGTAGACGATGGTGTTCGACTTGACGTGTTTGGCCACAGTAAAGGCGAAAAGCATGTCTTTCATTTGTTGATCGGTCGGCGCTTTCTTGGTCGCGACCTTGAGCGCCGATTTGTCGAGGACGACATTGTCGCGCGTTTGCACAAGGTAGCCGCCGGCGACGGATTTCATAAAACGCCGCGTTTGATGGGGATCCGACATTGATCGGGTCAAAAGGACGCGCAGGTTTTTCTTTCCGGCGAGGATGGCCCGGGCGTCGTCGTCCATGTCGGGCGCGATGATGACTTCGGAGAATATTTCCGAGATCGCTTTGGCAACCGCGCCGTCCAGAGGGCGGTTGCAGGCGACGATACCGCCGAACGGACTAACGGTGTCGCAGGCAAAAGCGCGCTTGTAGGCCGTTAAAAGATCTGGGCCGACCGCGACGCCGCAGGGATTGGCGTGCTTGATGATTGCGATGGCGGGGGTGTCTGTGAATTCCGAAACCAGCTCGAACGCCGCATCTGTGTCGTTAATATTATTATAGCTTAGCTCTTTGCCTTGGACCTGAATGGCGTTGGCGACGCCGGGGATTGTCAGGTCCTCGACATAGAATGACGCCGTCTGGTGCGGGTTTTCGCCGTAGCGCAGCGCTTGCTGTTTGCGCGCGGAAAACGTAACGATATCGGGATAGCTTTCGTCGAGCTGTCCCGCAAACCACGTCGAGATGGCGCTATCGTAGCTTGCCGTGTGCGCAAAAGCTGCGGCTGCAAGCTTTTTGCGGAACTCGGGTGTCGTGCTGCCGTTTTGTGCCGTCATTTCAGCGATCACTCCGTCGTAATCGGAGGGATCCGTTACGACGGTGACCGAGTCGTGGTTTTTCGCGGCCGAACGCACCATCGCGGGGCCACCGATGTCGATGTTTTCGATGCAGGCTTCGAATTCCGCGCCTTTTGCGACGGTTTCGCGGAAAGGATATAGATTGACCGCGACGAGGTCGATGGGGGGGAGGTTGTGTTTAAGTGCTTGATCCTGATGCGTTTTAAGGTCGCGGCGCTGGAGGATTCCGCCGTGAACGCGCGGATGAAGCGTTTTGACCCTGCCGTCCAGTATTTCGGGAAAACCCGTGTAATCGCCGACTTCCGTAACCTTGATCCCTGCTTGCCGAAGCGTTGCGGCCGAACCGCCCGTCGACAGGATTTCGACATCGAAAGAAGCCAGTTTTCGCGCAAATTCGACCAAGCCTGTTTTGTTCGAGACAGAGATTAATGCGCGGGTAATTTTATGTGTCTGGGGCATGGGATCCGTTCGCCTAAATGTCAGGGGGCAGGGCCTCTAGTTACCAAATATTACCATTTTCGTACAGACGATTCTTTTTAATTTTATGCGCGCGCTTTACAGGCTCATTCGACGCTGATATACCCTCGCGGTCGGTATTTAAGACGGGGACTTTAAAGATGAAGCTTATTGCAGGCAACAGCAACAGGCCGCTAGCGGAAGCTATTGCTCAAAATCTTGGCATGCCCTTGGTTAAGGCGTCCATTAAACATTTTGCCGATCAGGAAATTTTCTTTGAAGTTTCGGAAAATGTGCGCGGCGAAGACGCTTTTATCATTCAGCCAACGTCTTTCCCCGCGAACGACACGCTGATGGAGTTGCTGGTCATGATCGACACGCTTCGCCGGGCCTCGGCGCGGCGCATCACGACCGTCATTCCCTATTTCGGCTATGCGCGGCAGGACCGCAAGACAACTTCGCGGTCTCCGATTACGGCCAAGCTTGTTGCGAATATCATTACCACGGCTGGCGCTCATCGCGTGCTGACGCTCGATTTGCATGCCGGGCAGATTCAGGGTTTTTTCGATATTCCTGTCGATAATCTTTTCGTTGGCCCGGTTTTCGTGCGCCATGTGCGCGACTCTCTGTCGGTTCAAGGCAAGATGCCGGACAACCTTATGATCGTGTCGCCGGACGTTGGCGGCGTTGTTCGCGCTCGCGCGATGGCAAAGAAACTTGAGTGCGGTCTTGCGATCATCGACAAGCGCCGCGAAAAGGCGAACGAGTCCGAAGTGATGAACATCATCGGCGATGTCAAGGGCCGGGATTGCATTATGGTCGACGATATTGTCGACAGTGCCGGAACCCTTTGCAATGCGGCTGAGGCTTTGATTAAAGCGGGCGCGAAATCCGCATCGGCCTATTGTTCGCATGGCGTTTTGTCGGGCAATGCCGTTGAGCGCGTGAACGCTTCCGCGCTTGATAAGCTTGTCGTAACCGATTCGATCATGGCCAAGCCCGAGGCGACCGCATCGTCGAAAATCAAGCAGATCACCATCGCGCCGTTGATGGCGGAGGCGATTATTCGCATCAATCAGGAACGCTCCGTTTCGAGCCTGTTCAACTAGAGTGGTCTGATGACTTTTCGCGTCAGTGCGATGAAAAAAAATTTGCCGGGCATGCTGCTGAGCGTTCTTGGCGTTTCCTATGCCGTTGTGTTTCTGGCGTCGCTTTATGCCCAGACGCCGATATTTCTTATCAAGTTTTTTTCGTTAGGGTACGACTACCGTGAATTTATTTACGCGGCAAAGTCCATTGCGAGAGGCGTCGATCCCTATGTGTCCGAGAGGATCGTTTCTCCGCCGCTTTCGCTTTTCGTTAATTTTCCCTTGGCTTCTTTTGACGAGACGACAGCCGTAAGGATTTTTTTTGCCGCGAATGCAGCGGCCGTTTTTGGTTCGATCTATGCCGCGTTAAGGGCGACGGGGTTTTCTTGCTTCGACAGAATTGCGTTTTTGCTCATAACTTTGTTTTGCGCCCCGACTTTGATGCTGCTTGAACGCGGAAATCTGGATGGCATTGTTCTGCTATTGCTGACCGTTTTTTTCTTGCAGGGCAAGCGCGAAGGCGTGGCGGGCGTCGCGTTGGGCCTTGCCGCGTCGATTAAGATCTATCCGATCGTTTTATTTGGGCCTCTTCTTTGGGCCAGAAAATGGCGTACGGCTGCGGCGGCATTTTTTGTCATGGCGGTTCCTCTTGTTGTTCTGTGGGCTGTTTGGCCGGAGGTTTGCTTGTCCTTTGTCGAAAGGACGTTGGCGCGCGCGAATTTCGTTCGCTTCGACGAAAACCTTTCTGCCGCTAACTTTTTTTTCGAAGCCGGGAAACATCTTCCGGAACAAGCGCAGCTTTGGATTGCGCCGATATATAAGGCCGCTTTGGGGGGCTTGGCCGTCGTTGGCGTGTGGGCTGATTTTAAGAGAAATCGAAAGAATCGGCTGGATGAGTCAACGCAAACCGTTTTAGCTGCCAGTTATCTTGTTTTTGCCGTCAATGCGCCTTTGACCGTATACCTCTATTCGGGCGTTGTCGTTCTTTTGCTCTTAATTTTGACGCTAAGGGGAAAGGTTCCTACAGGGCCTTTGGCGCTATCGCTGCTTGCCGCTGGAAGCGCGCTTGTTTTTTTCCCGGCCCGCGCGTTTGATTTGACGCTTCAAAACGTTCCTGTTCTATATAAACTTAACTTTTTTCCTCAGGTTGGCGGCTTGCTTTTGCTGTTGTATTTTGTGGCGCTTCGCGTTGAAAAACCTGGCGTTGTTAAGCCTTGTGAAGCGAAGGGGGCGCAATAAGCAAAGGGGACACAATAAAAATACCCAAACTGCGGTTCTCCGTTCCGCACTGCCTTTTCTTGCATTTTTATTGTGTCCCCCGTGTCCCGGATTCTGGGTATATAAGGGGTAATCACGCTTTGGGGTGAAAAACTTGGATTGCCGCGTTCGATTGCTCAAGAAACAAATTCCGTTCGTTCTGGCGACTGCTCTTGCTGTGTCGTACGGGATTTTGTTTTTGCTCGCTCTTTTTTGGCAGAAGCCTATTGTTTTGGTCGGGCAGATCGGCCTTGGGTTCGATTACAGCATTTTTCATCGCGCGTCCCGCGTCATGATGTCGGGATACGATCCTTATGTCATCGACGGGCTTTATGTTGCGCCTCCGTTGGCGGCTTTTATCAATATGCCTCTGGCGATGCTTTCGCGCGCCGCAGCGACCGGAGTTTTTTTCGTCGTCAATGCCGTTATTGCGCTTTTTTGCACGTATGCGCTATCGGCTCGGGCGGGGATTTTGGGCGCGCGCAGGCTTGCGATGCTGTTTGTGGCTTTGTTCTGCGCGCCGACCATGATGCTTGTCGAACGAGGAAATATCGATGGCATTGTCCTGCTTTTTCTGACGCTTTGGTACTTGCTTTGGGATCGTCAAATTCTGTCTGGCATCGCTTTGGGCGTTGCGGCAGCGGTTAAGGTTTATCCTTTAGTTGTACTTCCGGGATTGTTGGGCGCAAAAAGATTTAGATCTTTTGCCGTGGCCTTAGGCGTCGCGGTTGTTTCGACAGGCGCGATGTATGTCGTTTGGCCGGAACTTGTGATTTCATTTTTTGAAAGGTCTTCGGATCGGACGGCGTGGACGCGCCTTAACGAGAATATTTCATCCGCAAACCTTTTTATTCAAGCGATGGATGAACCCTCCGATGGCTTGATCCGTTCGGGATTGGGCGGGATTAGGATTTATATGTATAAGGCCATGATTGCGGCGTTCTTGGGACTGGGGGTGTTTTGGGACTTTAAAAAGGCGCGGGCCGGGGAAATCGCGAAAAACCGTGGCAAAGTTCTTGCCGTTAGCTACCTTGCTTTTGCGGTCAATGTGCCGTCCCTTGTGTTTCTTTATTGCGGGGTCGTCGTTTTGTTGATTCTGCTGTCGGCTTTGGACAGAAAGGCGTCGGTTGGTCCCGTTTCGTTGTCGCTGCTTATGGCTGCATCATTTCTTATCTTTTTTCCGGCCCGGTCCTTCGAAATTACGCTGAATCATATACCGTTTATTAAGCTCGTCGATTTTGTGCCTGAAATAGGGGGATTGGTTTTGTTATTATATTTCATGGCGTTGCGGCTTGAGGGGCGGGGGCAGGAGCTGAAAATTAAAAAAGACTCGCGTTGCTTCGAATAAATCTGCTAAAGAACGGGCCGCAAGACAGGCACCCCTGGAGGCCGTCTTTGCTTGTTTAGAGCTGTTTTATCGCGTTGTCAGGGGGCAGCTAAAGAGTGTGCGGGAATCTTTGCTCGCGCGCGTCGATGCTTCTCTCCCGTCAGCGCCATCATGGAGAGAAATATGACCGACGTTACCCTTCTTCCCGTTTCCGCCCGCACCAAGTCCACAAAAGGCGCGTTGAGCGGTCTTCGCGCCAAGGGATTCATTCCCGCCGTTATTTACGGCGATAAGAAAGAGCCGGATGCCATCGCCATCGAAGCTAAGCTTTTGGCTCGCCAGCTTGAAAGGGCGGGGTTTTTGACCCGCTTGTTCGATCTTGATCTGGGCGGTAAGAAAATCCGCGTTCTTCCCCGCGACGTTCAGACGGATCCCGTTTCGGATTGTCCTGTGCATGTCGATTTCTTGCGCGTTTCTGCCGATACGCGCGTTCGCGTTTCGGTTCCTGTTTCGTTTATCAATGCGGAAAAATCTCCGGGCATCAAGCGCGGCGGCACGCTTAACATCGTTCACCACGAGATCGAAGTTATGTGCGCGCCCGAAAACATCCCGACGTCCTTTGAGTTTAGTCTCGAAGGCTTGCAGATTAACGACGCAGTTCACTTGAGCGCGTTGAATCTTTCTTCGGACATCAAGCCTACGACGCGCGAAAAGGATTATACGATTGCGACGATCGCAGTTCCCAGCGCCATTCGTTCCGAGAACGAAGCGGCATCCGCTGCCGCTGCGGCTCCTGCTGTTGCCGCTGTGGAAGGCGCTGCTGCGGCCCCTGCCGCCGCCGCCGCTGCTCCGGCGGCGGGCGCTGCCGCTGCTGCGGCCCCTGCTGCGGCCAAGAAGCCCGAAGGAAAGAAATAACGAAAAAAGGCCGGGGGCCAAGATGCTCCCGGCCTTTAGTCCTAAGGAGTCTTTATGCCAACGCCGTCTCATCTTATCGTTGGTCTTGGCAATCCGGGCGAAGAATACGCGCGTACGCGTCACAACGTCGGGTTTATGGTCGCGGACGAAATCGCGGCGCGTGCCGGGTGTCCTGCGTGGAAAAAGAAATTCCGCAGTCTTGTTACGGACGGTGACGATTTCCTTCTTATTAAACCTCAGACGTTTATGAATCTGTCTGGCGAAGCGGTTGTGGAGGCGTTGGCGTTCTATAAACTTTCTTCGGATCGCGCGATCGTTTTTCACGACGATCTCGATCTTCAACCGGGACAGGTCAAGGTTAAGCAGGGCGGCGGGTCAGGCGGCCACAAGGGGCTTAAGTCGCTCGATGCGCATATCGGGCCTTGCTATTGGCGCGTTCGGATCGGCATCGGCAGGCCTTTGACCGAGCAGGGGCTTCCGGTAAAGGGCGATGCGGTGACGGGGTACGTTCTTAACCCGTTTTCGAAGGCCGACAAGGCATGGCTCGATCCGCTCGTTCGGGCTCTTGCGGCAGAAATCTCACTGTTGCTTGCGGGCGACGTTGCGGCTTATGTGAAAAAAACGGCAAGCCTTTGAACAAAAAGCCATACCGGTGGCCATTTATTCTCGTTTAACTTTTTTGGCGTACTTTCGGCACGATTCCCGCGCTTGGAGGTTCCATGTCTTTTTTTTCTTTTAAAACGCTTGCGGTTGGATTGGCCGGGTTGGTTTTGGCCTGTCCTGCGTATGCGGCGTCGGGAGGCGGCGCGCAGGAATTTGACTGGCAATCCGTTTGGGGAAGGATGCCGGACGAAAAAATTCCCGCAGGCCAACATTCGATTAAGAGAAACATTAGAACGTGGGTCGAGCTCTGCGGAAATCCTCAAGCGCAACCGGGTGAGATCAAATCATATTCCATTAACGTGACGGGGGGCCGCGCGCCAGATTACGTTATCGATACGACCGAATACTTCCGGCAGGGCGTTAACGAAAAAACATGTCCGATGCGCGCGTGCGAAGACGTTAATGGGGACGGAAGCCGCGCGTGCCTTCTGGCCATTTATGCGAACATAGAACCGAACCAGTTTGCCGGGAAACCCGGCGATGGGCCGTGTCCCGCGACGGCAAGGCAGAACACCGAGTGCCGCGCCGATTGCTATGCTTTGCCGAGCCAGTGTCCGGCGCTTTTCGATTACGATATGGGGCCGCCGCTTCTTCTTAGGCATGCGTTCGAGTGGAATTTCATGCCCGTCGGCGCTTTTCAGGTTAAGATCGCAACCTTTATCAATATGTACGGCGGCAAGATGTACAGGACATTCAATGCAAATCCCGTTCTTTCCATCGATACGAATAAAAGCGCATGCACAAAGGAAGAGTTGGAGGCGAATGCGAACAGATGCATTAAATACTATCAGTATATGAACGGACAATTTAACGATTTATACGACGCTCAACCGAATCCCGGAAAAGTCGAAAACGACGAACGCATTACTTTTGCGCCGTATGACAGAAAAAAGGCTTTAATCGGTCGCGCATGGGGCCGGACGGTCAATCTTGATCCAGACTATCAGATGAGAGGCATGGTCGGAACCAAGAAGGGCTTCATGGCGTTGCAGTATGCGCCGACGTATTCGGGTGGCATGTCGTGTCGCCAATTCAGCAATACGGCGCCCACCAGCCAGATTGCGCCCGCCCATCTGTTGGGAGAGGTCATGGCTTATGTCGATTCCGTTCAAAACGGACGCGTGTACGGCGTATCGATCGCAAACTGCGACAAAAAATTTACGCCGTGGGTCGGCCAGACGAACTGCCCGCCGCTTGCATGCGGTGAGGCTGCTGTGGTCGGGGCCGAGCGGCGGTGCCAACGGGCGTCGTCGGCTTATGGGGAATGCAGCGAATGCGCAAGCGTTATTGATGACGATCCTATGATGCTTGCGCCGCATCAATGCACCTTTACATTGCGGTGCTATGGCCCGCCGTGTCCGCAATAAGACAGCAGGAGAGGATATGAAAAACGTAACGTTTCTTTTTTTGCTTTTTGCGTTGGGGTTTTTCTCAAACGCCGCCTTGGCTGCCGATGGTCCTGTCGATCCTTTGCAGCGCTTGGCCATGCAGGGGGCTGACGACAGGGCGAGCGTCGAAAACGTTATCGTTGAGCCCGCGATGTTCTCGAGCCTTCCGGAATACATTCAAGGACAAGCCAGGGCCATTGCCGTTTGCGCCGGAGATCCGCGCTATGTTGGACTGATTAAATATTTTTCTTATATGTCCGATTATAATCGGGCCGAGAAATTGCCCCCGAACTATATTCTTGATCCGTCAAATCTCGTCAATGCGTCGTTCAGGGAGTGCGCTGTCGGAGAAATATGCGCGGGCAAGCAATGCGCGTTGATCGGGTACAAGGCGGGCGCTAAGGGATGGACAAGAAATTTTTCTGTCATGATGTATAAGTGGTCCGTTAATGCGCCGCGTGGAAATCAGAAAAATTCACAAGCGGCGCGGTTCGATATCGTGTCGGTGAACAATCCGCTATGCAGCGCGCAAAACGGTCTTTCGAACAACATTGGATGCCTTAAACGTTACGAGTGGCGTCTGGGCGGATTGGCTCAGTCGTTGACGGGGGCAGCAAAGTAGTTTTGGCCTCTTGCCGCGCCCGCGCGCCGACAATAATTCCCGATCCGACGATGATCGCGGAACCTGCAATAAGGTTCCATGTCGGAATCTCGTGCCAGAAAAAGTAACCGAAAACAGCGCCGAAAACAATTTGGGTATAGTGATATTGCTCGACGGTCGTGGCCGATGTTCTCTGCACGGCTTTGTTGTAAAGAACGTTTCCCGCGATATTCGCGGCTGCGGCGGCGAGCAGAAAGGCAAGCATCGCCGTTTTCGGCAGTTCGGGCGTCTGAATAAGCGTTCCGGCAAGGCCGACAAGTCCCATAAACAGGGCTCTGAAAAACTGGATGCTTTCCGCCGTGTCGGTCGCAGCGGTTTTGCGCATAAGCACGGTCGAGGCCGAAAAGCATGCGACGCTGCTAAGGGCAGCCGTGTATCCGATCCAGTCTCCGCCCGTTTCGCGGACGCCAAGCGCCAACGCCGTTCCGAGGAAGCCTGCGATCAGGCAACCAATTTTCAGGGGCGTCGGTCTTTCGTGTTTAAGCGCCGATGAAAAGATGGCGATGACAAGGGGAGCCGTAAAAACGGCGACGTAGAATGTCGTTAAAGGCAGGTGCTTTAACGCGACGATATTGGCGTAGCCGATGCCGAGCGAGCAAAGGCACATCAAGGCGATCTCGCGTTTGCTTTTTGGGCGCAGGGGCGAGATTCCGCGGCTGATTGCGGTCGATACGCCGAGGCTAAATGCGCCGAAGAGGCCGAACGCCGCGAGAATAACAAACGGCGGTACGGCGTTGTTTCCTGTGCTGCAAACTTTGACAAAGGCGTCGCCGATGACCCAGACAAAAAATCCAGCCAAAGCAAGAAAAATCGCGCGAGTTGAATTGTTCATAGCTGCGCGCCTTTTCTTTTGACCTGCGCTGCGACAACAAGGCCGGAGACGATGATAATCGCAGAGCTTGCGACAAGGTTCCATGTCGGGATCTCATGCCAAATAACGTATCCGAGAATTGCGCCGGAGACAATTTGCGTATAGTGAAGCTGCGCGACGTTCGTCGATGCCGTGTTTTGAATGGCTTTGTTGAAAAGAACGCATCCGAGGATGTTGACGGTCGCCGCAGCAAGCATGGTGGCGAGCAACGGGGTTCCCGGAACGGGCGATTTTTCGAGAAGAACGCCAAAGGTCCCTGCGAGGCCAGTCATCAACGCGCTGACAAACTGGATGCTTTCAACAGTATCTGTGCCGGATATTTTGCGCATCGCAATCGTATAGATTGCAAAGAGAATAACGCTAACGAATCCGGCCGCAATACCCGTTGCGTCGCCACCGTCGCGGATGCCGAATGCAAGGAGCACGCCCAGAAATCCCACGACCAAGCAGGAGATTTTTACCGGCGTTAACGTTTCGTGTTTTAAAATGGCTGAGAGAATCGCAATTGCCAAAGGCGTCGTAAAAACGACAACGTAAAAAGTCGTAAGCGGAAGGTGCTTGAGCGCGATGACGTTCGCATAGCTAATTCCGATATGGCATGCCGCGATAATGGCCTGTTCGCGCAGGCTTGTGGGGCGCAAAAGGGACGGTTTGCCTTCGGCAAGCGTCAGCGCGCTGAGGCCGGCGGCGCCGAAAAGGCCCAGCGTCGCCACGATCACAAATGGCGATAACGCATTTTCGCCTTGGGCGCACAGTTTAATGATTGTATCGACGACGACCCATAAAAAATACCCGGCAAAGGCGTAGAGCATCGCGCGGGTTTGGGTCATTTATTTTTTCCCCAAGGCTTCTTTGACCTTCGAGAGAAATCCTTCGCTTTCGGGGTGCGTGGCGTTGCCTTTGGATTCTTCGGCGAATTCGGTCAAAAGTTCTTTCTGGCGCTTGGTCAGCTTGACGGGGGTTTCGACGGCGACTTCGATGTAAAGATCGCCGCGGACGGAACTGTGCAGCACGCTCATTCCTTTGCGTCGCACACAGGCGCGATGGCCCGATTGCGTGCCCGGATCGATTTTGACGTTGGCTGTGCCGCCGTCGAGCGTGGGGACTTCGATTTCGCCGCCTAGCGCTGCCGTCGTCATGGCTATGGGCACGCGGCAGTATAGGTTTGCGCCGTCGCGCTGGAAGACATTATGTTGTTCGACGCCGACGATGACGTAAAGATCGCCCGCGTGTCCGCCGCGGATTCCGGCCGTTCCTTCGCCCGAGAGGCGGATGCGCGTGCCGTCTTCGACGCCCGCGGGGATTTCGACTTGCAGCGTCTTTTGTTCGTGTACGCGACCTTGGCCGCCGCATTTCTTGCAGGGGTTTTGGATGATATGTCCGTTGCCTTGGCATGTCGGGCAGGTGTGCTCGACCGTAAAGAAGCCCTGTTGCGCGCGGACGCGGCCGTGGCCTTTGCACATCGGGCATTCGACGGGGGATGTTCCCGCTGCGGCACCCGTTCCTTTGCACTCGGGACAGATGACCGCATTCGGAATCGTAATTCTTTTCGTTGTGCCCGAGAAAGCTTCTTCGAGCATGATTTCCATGTCGTAACGTAAATCCGCGCCGCGCTGCGCGGCGCTTTTCTGTCGACGGCTGCCGCCGCCGCCAAGGATTTCGCCGAACATTTCGTCGAAAATATCCGAAAAACCCGCGCCGAAGTCGAACCCGCCCATGGATCCTGGACCGCCTTGCTCGAAAGCGGCGTGACCGAAACGGTCGTAGGCCGCGCGGCGCTGATCGTCGCGCAAAACGTCATAGGCCTCGTTAATTTCCTTGAATTTTTTCTCGGCCTCGGCATTGCCGTGGTTTCGGTCCGGATGGTGTTGCATGGCAAGCTTGCGATAAGCTTTTTTCAGCTCGTCGGCCGATGCCCCGCGATGAACGCCCAATACCTCGTAATAATCTTTCTTTGACACGCCGAATCCCCATTAACTTGTCCCCGTTATATAGGGGGTCGAGGGCGTAAAAACAACAGGCGGATCGGATTGTCCTTTAGCTTGACTCAATTATTGTGGCCGCTGTGGCCGTTGGCCGGGTCGAGGATGTATAGACGCCCGTTATGTCTGTGGAAAGTAGGCTTAATTTCCCTGCGTCGAGCGTTAACGTTCCGTCGTTGTTCGATTGAATCGCAGTTATCTTGAACAAGGCCGTCGTGTTTTCGACGTCAACCGAATCGCCAGCGCTGTCGATGGCGCTTATGCTAAACGTGTAGGCTCCGTCCTCGGCTTTAGTTCCGTCGTTTTTCGTGCCGTCCCACGTGACGTAATTATCTCCCGATGACGATGTTCCGGTGAGCGTCGCAACGGTTTCGCCGTCAGAATCCTTAACCGTAATAACAGCGGCAACTGCGGAATTGCCGAGCGTGTATCCGATCTCGGCGCTGCCGTCTTGAAGCGAAAAGTCTCCGTCTTCGGTTGCCGAGCGGACATAATTGCCGATATAGCTAACGCCGGAGGCAAGGCTGCTTGCCGTTATTGCCTTGGTTAGAGACTCGAGATTTTCGTTGTTATTGATTTGGGCCTGAACCTGCTGCATCTGAATCAGTTCCTGCGTGAACTGATTGGGGTCAGTCGCGTTCGTCGGGTCCTGGTTTTGAAGCTGCGTCGTCAGGATCTTGAGGTAAGTCGTAAAGTTGAGGTTGAGCGCCGACGTTGCGGTGGCCGCCGTTGAGGATGAGCTTGACGCTGCGGAAGATGCAATGCCGCTGAGGCTGCTGATGGCTCCGACTGACATGTTCTTTCTCCTATACCTGAATGTTTACGCCTGTCGAGGTGACGTAATATGCCTCGGAAAGCGCCGAAAGCCCGGTTGCGGATTCGTCCTCCGATCCTTCTTCGGAGTTGCTTGCACGCAATGTGCCATTTCTCGATCCGTCGCCCGCAGTCTGTCCGGCGGCGTTTTGATTTTTTTGCTCGCCGAGACTGAACTGTAAGCTGCCCGGGTCGGCGCGGAGGCCTGCATCCTGCAGGGCGCGCTCGAGGCTCCTTGAATCCTTCTGGAGCATTTCTAGCGTTTGGGGATTATCGGCCACGACGGAGCCTTGAACGCGACCGTCTTTGCCGATGTCGAGTGTGACAGATATTTTTCCCAAATCGCTCGGCTGAAGTTGCAACGACATTTGGCTTTGGCCTTCCTTGGCGTTGCGATTGATGTGCAGCACAACTTGGTCTACGGCGCTGGGAAGGCCCATTGCGCCGCCGTTTGCTGCGCGAAATGCCGACAACGTGCTGGCAAAAACGTAAGTGCCGGACGCTTGTGTGCTGCGCGCGTCGGACCCCCATGGCGACGATGTGTCCTGTAAAACGAAATCGGCAGGCGTATCGGCAGAAACAACGGGGTTGTTCAAAGAGGAAATATCTTCAGGCGCATGCGCTAAAGAGGCAGAGAAAGAGGCGGGCGTCGGAAGCGGATTTTGGTTTGCGGTATCCGATTTGTCGGAGCCTTTGGTTTTTTTCCAAAGACCAAGGTCGGTGACGGCACCTGTTGCCGTTTCATTTGTCGTTGTTTCTTCCGCTTCCGCCTCGGCCACTTCGGGGGTGTGGCTTGCTGCGGAAAGTATGCTTTTAAGCGTTGAGGGTATAGGCTTTTGTTCGGGCGAAGGCGGCAAAACTGCAAGCGATGCCTTTGCGGCAATGGCTGGGACAATCGGCGCTGCGGGCAAGGGAGCTTCCGTTTCGCTCGATAAGGCTGCTTGCGCTGTTTCCTGGGCTTTTTTCAGTAGCGTTTTTACGGAGGCAATTTCCTCTTTCACGGCCGCGCCGAGATCGGCCAATGTGTCGGCGACAGTTGAATAAGAGTATTTTGCATCTTCTGCGGCGGCATCGCCGGTCGCGACCGTCTCGGTTTTGGCTGCGCGCGCGAAATCATCGATCAGCTTTTCAATGCCTTTATCGGCAAGATTCATCAGGCCGATAAGGGCGTCGAAACCGGGATCGGAGCTGTTATTGCCGAGAACGGTCGAGGCATCGCCGGTCGCGACGGAAACGCGCGCGGCGTTCGCTTCGATTTGCGCCAGAAGAATGGCCAGCGGATTGCTTTTCTGCGTCTGCTCGGTCGCGTTCGTTTCTTCAATTTTTGGCCTGTCGCCGGTCGTTTGCGCCCGTTGCAGGACGATAAGCGTCATTTGCATCAACGCCACGATCTCGGCGACGATGTTGGATAGCGTGTCTTGATCCAAGGTTTCGTCGGTTTCGAGGGAGCCGGTCGTCTGTTCGGTCGACGCGAGAATGTCAATCAGGCTGTCGTCGGTTAAAGACGGAGGTTGTTGCGCGTCTGCGGTCGAAAGAGACTCTTCCGTCAGGCACACATCCGTTGCTGGTTCTGTGACCGTCAGAAATCCGTCGTTTTTCTCGAGCATGACCGCAATCGTGCGAAGGACATCCAGCAGGGATGTTGCGTCGCGCAACGTTTGAAGAAGATCGGACGAATCGTCGGGCGTTTCCTTAACGACAGCAGCGTCCGATATAAGCGACCGCGGAATCGTCGAAAGCGCGTCAAGGGAGCTTTGCCCGTCGCCAGTGTCTTCGGAAAGAAGATTGAGAAAGGCGTCGTCGGGCGTTTCTCCGGGCGCGTCCGCGCCGGGCGCTTTTATCGCGGCAAGAGGAGAGGCGCTGAACATGATATCGGCAAGCGAACGGGCTTGATCCATGATGCGTTGCCTCTAAACGGTTCGGTTGAAGGCGATGGGTTTGCACGTCGGGCTATAGGAGCCAAGCTCTAAATGCGCCCGCGCATGATTTTTATAGGTTTGTTCCGGCAGGGCCTCGCTTTTGACGAGCGCCACGATGTTTTGAACCAGCGTGCGCGTCGCATCGACTGCCGCGCGAAGCATCCGCGCATTGGCATCCGTCGCTTTGGCAAGGCGCTTGGCGGCATCGCGGATGGCTTTCTTGGCTTCCGCTGGCATGTTTTTGAGAAGATCGGGCTGTGCGCCGATCGTTCTCATGTTCGCTCTGTAGTCGATTGCAAGCCTTTGTTTGCGCTTTAAAAGATCGGCGTGCTCGCGCATTTTACGTTTTGTGACGATTTCAAACTCGGCGTCGAGAACGCTTGCGAGTTCGTCCATCAGCGCCACGGTCGAGACGACAATCTTCGGCGCGTCTTGAAGGGCGCGGGGCATTTTATTATTGAGCTGCGACACGGTTCGATCCTTTTGACATGACTGAAGATTCGTATGGAGACAGTGATTTTTGTTTTGACGCGCGGCCTTTGCGGGCGTCGGCGTTTTCTTGCGCGCGGAGCATTTCCGCCTTGACCTGCGATGCGATGCCCAAGGCCCCGGACTTGGCGATGAATTTTCCATATTCCTGAATGAGGAAAGACCTCATGACTTCTTCGCCGTTGCCGCCGCCGAAGGATTTGTTGACGGGAACGGTATCGAACATCGGCTTTAAAAGCTGCGCGGCGAACATCGCCTCGAACTCTTTCGCTGCCGCGTCGACGTTGGCGTTTGGGTTGATCTTGGCCGACAGCGACGAAAGCATGTTGGGAAGGGGTGTTCCTGTTCCTACGGTTGGAAGCGCGTCGATCATCACATAACCTCCAGCTCCGCCTGCAAGGCTCCTGCGGCTTTGATTGATTGCAAAATTTGGATCATATCGCGCGGTCCTATGCCCAGCGCGTTGAGGTTTTGCACAAGGTCCTGAAGGCTGACGCCGCCTTTAAGCAAGGCAAGCTTTTTGCCCTCCCCCTCGTCTATATCGATGGTTGATTGCGTCACGACTTGCGTTGTTCCACCTCTTGACATCGGCGCAGGTTGCGAGACTTGAGGCGTTTCGCTGATTTTTATTGTCAGGTTGCCTTGGGCGACGGCGACGGTGTTGATGTGGACGTTTTCACCCATGACGACGATGCCCGATTGTTCGTCGATAACGACCTTTGCGACATCGTCGGGGATGACTTTCAGCTGTTCGATCTCGGTTAAGAAGCTGACCATATCTGGGCGGCGGCCCTCGGGAATTTGCAGTCGAATCGTTGCGGAATCCATGGCTGCGGCAAGCGGCGCTTTCAAAGATGCGTTGACGACGTCAGCAACGCGCTTGGCCGTCGTGAAGTCCGGATTGCGCAGCGACAGGCGCACGGTATTGAGGTCGGCAAGGCGGAACCGCACTTCGCGTTCGACAATCGCGCCTGCCGAAATACGTCCCGATGTCGGGACGCCCTTGGTCACGCTCGATCCACTTTGTCCGGACGCGCTAAACCCGGAAGCGACCGAGCCTTGCGCGACGGCATAAACCTCGCCGTCCGCGCCTTGAAGCGGCGTGACCAGTAGCGTTCCACCTTGAAGGCTTTTAGCGTCGCCCATTGTCGAGACAACCACGTCGACGCGGGATCCTTGCGTGGCGAACGGCGGCAGCGTTGCGGTGACCATGACAGCGGCGATGTTTTTTGTTTTTATCGTCGAAAAGTCGCCGCTGGAATTTATGCCCAAGCGCTGGAGCATGCCGATCAAGCTGCGCGCGGTGAACGGCGCGTTTGTCAGGGAATCGCCTGTGCCGTTAAGGCCGACGACAAGGCCATATCCGACAAGCATGTTGTCTCGGACGCCCTCGAAGTTGACAATGTCCTTGATGCGCGACGCGGCTGCATTTGCGCCAGTGGCCGGGAAGAAAACCGGCAGAGCGATCAACAATGCCGTCGCCGCCGTACGGGAAATGGAACGAAATAAAGACGATTTTTTCAATAACATGTGACCCCCGCCCTTCTCTTGCCAGAGTCGTGCCAAAGGCGGGGTTTGGACTCGGTTGTTTTAATTCATTGTCATAAATAGATTTTTTCCGATGTTCCTTGCGGCGCTTTTAGGGTAAACTCATCCATTCAAGAGGGCATAAATTGCCTATGGCACGGAAAATGAGGGATAAAACGGCGTGATCGACAAGATAGATGGCTTGGGCAATGTGCGGACGGCGGCCCCGATTAAGCGTTCAGTTAAAACGAACGGTAGCGGCAGCGCGTCTTTTTCCAAGCAGCTTGGCGAAACCGAAGAGACGTCTGCGACAAACGCTTTGGCTGCACCTAGCGGTATTGCGGGCATTCTTGGCGTTCAGGAAGTCGACGACGCTTTGGCTCGTGCCTCGAAGGGGAAATTACGCGCTGAGGATATTCTTGACCGGCTTGACGATTTGCGGCTTGAGCTTTTGTCAGGCGCGCTCTCGCGGGATAAGCTGATGCAGCTTAGCCATGTCGTATCCATTCGTCGTGCCCAGATCAACGATCCGCGACTGGCCGAAATTCTTGACGCCATTGATTTGCGCGCTCAGGTCGAGTTGGCGAAGTATTCAAATTAGAGCGCATGCCCTTGTATCAGGAAATTATTTCCCGGGCTGCGGCAACGACGTCCCGGACATTCAGATCGGCGAGCGTTTTGCTTTGCTTTATGACGACTTTTGGTCCCGGGGGTCTTGACCAAACCGGGTTCGATTTTCCCGAAAAAAGGGCCACCGTCGGCGTTTGAAGCGCCGCTGCCATGTGTATGGGGCCTGTGTCGTTGCCGACGGCAAACTCGGCGCGGCGCAGGATGCCAGCCAATTCGTATAAATCCGTCTTGCCGCATAAATCGATTGTTCCGGGCGCTATTTCCGCAATTGCTGCTGCTGCATCGGCGTCCGCTTTTGTGCCGACGATGACGCAATCCATATCGTTTTTCAGGAAAAGATTCGCAACTTCCGCGTATTTGTCTGGCGGCCAGCGTTTGTGCGGCGCGTTCGGAGAGCAGCCGGGGACCAAAACGGCATAGCGATCAGGGAGGTCGAATTTAGCGAGCGTGGCATCGAACCACGATAAGTCGGGCTTGTCGGCGGCAGGGATTCCGGCGGCGCGCAGTTGTGCCGCAAGAAAGTCGATGAAATGCATCCACGGCGCGGGCGGCCAAGGGCGCGGATATTTGCACAGCGGCGCGGCCCCCGACCATGCCGGCCCCAAGGGGCCTCCGAGCAACGCGAACAGGACGCTTTGCCGGGTCTTGCCCTGCAAATCGAGGACGATATCGGGAGAAAAATCAAGAAGTTTCCTTCGCAGGCGGAACCAGTCGTGCGGCGTTTTCCATGTCGGGTGTGTGTCAATGATTGTGCGATCGAACCACGGCAGCGATTGCGCAAAAGAGGCGAAAGGCGCGCGTGTCAAAAGCGCGATTTCGGCGTGTGGATAGGCTTGTCTGATCTCATGGAATGCTTGAAAGCAAAAAATCAAGTCCCCCAAAGCGCCGAGACGAATGACAAGAATACGTTCCATGAGGCAAGGAGACGAAAAAGGTTTGCAACGAAGAAGATAAACTAACAGCCTTATGAACCGATCCCCCATACCTCAACCATCGCCATCCAGCGAAGGCGGGGATGACGATGACCAAAGGAAGATGGAACCCGTTTATGAGGTCATCAGTATAACATAATTTATTTGTTTGAATATAAGCTATTTGCGGTATTCTTTCCAGAGTTTACCCCTTGCTTTGAGATAAAATGCGCGAAATCGTTCTTGATACCGAAACCACGGGGTTGGATCCCCTAAAGGGCGACAGGATCGTCGAAATCGGTTGTGTCGAGCTTTACAACCATGTTTCGACGAACAAGACGTTCCATGTCTATTTGAATCCTGAACGCGACATGCCCTCCGAGGCGGCGATGGTTCACGGGCTGACGGACGAATTTTTGGCCGATAAGCCCCGTTTTGCCGAGAAGGTAGACGAATTTCTTACGTTTATCGGCGACTCGCCGCTTGTTATTCATAACGCGTCTTTCGATATGAACTTTATCAATGCCGAGCTGACGCGTTGCGGCTATAAAAGACTGCCGATGGAGCGTGCGACCGACACCATTGTAATCGCGCGGCGTATGTTTCCGGGGTCTCCGGCATCGCTCGATGCTTTGTGCAAGCGGTTCAACGTCGATGCGTCAAGCCGTTCCCTCCACGGCGCGCTTCTTGATGCTCAGCTGCTTGCGGAGGTTTATCTTGAATTGCGCGGGGGGCGTCAGCCCGGCCTTCAGATGCTTTCGCAAGAGACAGCCGTGGTCGATGAGTCCGTCGTTTGCGTTCGCGAACATCGCGTCGCCCGCGCGCACGCCGCCACGGATGCCGAGATTGCTGCGCACGAGAAATTTTTGTCCCAGATTAAAGACCCGCTATGGAAACGCGTCTAGCCTCGAAAGCCGACGCCGGGCTTTTGGCTTCCTTGCATGCCGAAAGTTTCGGCGCTGCGCGGTGGGGCTTGGCTCAGATCGATTCCAGCCTTTCGCTCGATACGACTCTGGCCCCTGTCGCTTTGGGTGCCGGGAAGCCCTTAGGATTTGTTTTGCTTCAGATTGCGGGCGAGGATGCGGAAATTTTGACTTTTTGCGTCATTCCGGCTTCGCGCCGGAAGGGCGTCGGCTCTTTTTTGCTTAATGCCGTCGCGAAGCTTGCGGAAGCCAAAGGCGCGCGCTGTTTGTTCTTAGAGGTCGCAGCCGACAACGGCCCTGCAGTGGGGCTTTATGAAAAGTTCGGGTTTAAGTCTATCGGCGTTCGCCCGGGATATTACGCCAGTGGGGCTGATGCCGTTTCGATGGCGTTTGACCTTCAAGCTAAAATTTAAACGCTTTGAGCGAAAGGTCGCAAGCGTTGCGGTTGAGAAATTTTTTCGCGGCCATGTCCGCAATATTTATAGCGCAGCAGATAAGCCAGTTTTTCAAGCCAAGGCTTCGAACGTTGTAGGCAAGTCTTTTAATCGCATAGAAATGGTCGCCACGGCGAATCCTTTCCATGCGCGAGCTCATGCCCTTGTCGAAACGACCCCCTTCGACGGAATCGATTGTGGAGGTTAAGACCCCTGCTTTTGCGGGCGGCGGAAGCACGCCGTACGTTTCCATCTCATGAAACCACGGACGCCGAAGGTCGTCGTCGAACGTCAGGCCCCGCACGCCGCGCGTAAGGAATTTTTTTGCGCCTGCAGGCGTTATAAGGTATGCGCCTGCGCTGTTTGGAATTCTAAAATAGCGCACAAGGACTCTGTCTGGGCTTAGTCGCGCAAGGGGCACAAAGGCTCGGCGCGAGGGGCTTGAAAGACGCAGGATGTCCCATCCTTTAGGCGCGACGCGGATCGCTTCGTTAATAACTTTCGCGCAGTCTTCAGCGATTTCAAGGTCGTCTTCCATAATCAAAACGGCGTAGCCCAAAGCGCTGCTTGCGACGCGTTGCAGGGCCAGTAAGTGACTCGCATAACAGCCAATTTCTCCTCGCTTCATTGTCGTTTTTGGCCTGTTTTCTTTGTCGAAGAAATAGCTTTTGACGGCGTCGGGGACGGCGTCGCCCAAGACTCCCGATTGACGGGTAAAGGCTATCTGGGCGCGAGCAAGCTGCTTTTCCATGTGCGCGCGCCGCTGCGTGTCTCGGTCGAGATTGAGCAAAAGGGCGGAAAATGTTTGCATCTAATCACCCGATTCTGGTCTTTTTCTTTCAGGCATGGTAGCAATAGACTCTATGTCCGTCGCCGTCTACCATCTTTACCATCATCCCCTTGATTCAGCCTCGCGATTCGTTCGCCTTGCTTTGGGGGAACGGAACGTCTCATGCGCGCTTGTGCATGAGAAGCCGTGGGATCCCAGCGCCGTTTTGCGTGCCCTTAATCCTGCTGCCGACGTGCCCGTTCTTGTCATCGAGCAGGACAGCGAAAAGCAGGTTCTTATCGAGGCGCAGGCCATTTGCGAATATATCGAGGAAACGCACACGGGAACGCTTCTTGGCAAAACGCCCATTGAGCGCGCTGAGGCTCGACGGCTTATCGGTTGGTTTAGCTGCAAAATGAACAAGGAAGTTACCGAGTGGATCGTTAACGAAAAGGTCATGAAGCGCCTGACGGGGGCTGGCGAACCCGACAGCACGATCATTCGTGCCGCTTGCGCAAATATTCGGGGCCATCTTGAATATATCGGCTGGCTGACCGAGAGAAGGAACTGGCTGGCGGGGGAGGCTTTGACATTGGCCGATCTTGCGGCCGGGGCTCAGTTGTCCATTGTCGATTATCTGGGGGACGTTCCGTGGAATGCGCATCCTTTTGCCAAGGAATGGTATGCCCGGCTGAAATCCAGACCGTCATTTCGCAGCATTTTAGGCGACCGGTTGCCCGGCTTCCCTCCGGCTTCTCATTACGCCAATTTGGATTTTTAACGAGATTCTGAAATGCGACCGGAAACCGGAAACGGTAAGGCTGAAACGGCTTCGGCGCGGCGGCCTCGGTCTGCGGACTCGGCCTTTGCTGCGCAGCAAACCCTTTTTTGCGCTTCAACGACCAAAACGCCGCCGAAAAAGAAAATTAGCCAAGGCGCAACAATTTCTATGCTGCGGGCAAGGGGATAATTTGTGCGCAATAATTTGGGCGGCGCATACAGGGCTTGGCCGATATTTTCTATGTAAAAATTGTTCTCAATCAATACCTTCCTGATTTGTTGCATCGTATAGGCCTTTTCGCTGCCAAAAGGCGAATCGGGCGCTTTGGCCCATGCGCTGCTTTGCCTTGGGACAATCATCAGCAGACGGCCTTCGCCTCTAAGGACCCTCCAAAATTCGCGGATCAGAGGGGCGAGATCGTCTATGCCCGGATGCAAGGAGATAAAGCTGTCAATGCTCGCATCGGAAAGGGGTTTGTTTGCGGAATCGACAAGGCAGGAAAAGTGTTTTTCCCCAAGGCCGGTCATTCGTGCGGAAATTCCGGGATCGTTCAGCAATATGTTGCCGCAGCCCAGTGTTGCCGTGCGCTCCGGCAGCGCATTTGTCCATGTGGGGCCAATGTTTGCGCGTAAAAGCTCTTGTATGGCGTGGCCTTGCGGCGTTCCATAAAATGCTGAGGCCGTAGGTTTTTGGCGCTCGCCATCCGACATCCGCGTTCTCTCCATATTTCGTTAACCCTCTTTTAGCATAAATAAGGGACAGTTAACAATCGTCGTTGGGAGCCGGGTTCGGCTGTGTCCGTCGGCGCGTTCTTTGTTGCGAGGTCAGGAATGTCTTTTAAAATCGAAGTGTTGCCCGCCCTTAGCGACAACTATATTTCGATCATCAGCGATCGGGATCTAGGCTTGGCGATGGTTGTCGATCCGGGCGACGGCGAACTTGTTTCAAAGGCCTTGAAAGAACGCGATTTATATTTGGCGCTTATCCTGAACACGCATCATCATCCCGACCATACGGGGGGCAATGAGCGCCTTCAGGAAGAATTTGGAGCGCCTGTCATCGGTCCAATTAAAGAGAAAGGCCTAATTCCGGGAATCTCTCGCGGCGTTGCGGATGGAGACCTTATTACTTTTTCGACCCTTCGGGGCAGGGTTCTTGCGACCTATGGGCATACCGATGGTCATATTTCCTATTATTTTCCTCAGATCAAGGCGTTGTTTTGCGGCGATGTTCTGTTTCCTCTTGGATGCGGTCGGGCCATTGAGGGCGATACGGCGCAGCTTTGGAATTCGCTGAGGATTCTGTCCGGCCTTCCCGATGAAACCCAGATTTATTGCGGCCACGAGTACGGCGAGATCAACGCAAAGTTCGCGCTAATGGTCGATCCGGATAACGAGGCTCTAAAGGTGCGGGCGGCAGAGATAGCCGCTTTAAGAAAAGCCGGTAGGCCAACGGTTCCATCCGTTATGGAAATCGAGAAGCGTTGCAATCCCTTCTTGCGCACGGATCAGCCCGATTTACGCAAGGCGCTGGCAAAAGCCAAAATTGCGCCTGAAGACGCGGATCCTGCGGCGGTTTTTGGTCTTTTGCGTTCAACCAAGGATCATTTTGGGCAAAAACGCCTGTGATTTTTGGGGGGGGCGTTTTACACGGCGTTTTCGGCGTGGATTGCTTCTGTCCAGCGGCGCTCGAACTGGCGCAACGTTTGGAACGTCGTTTCAAGCGCGCAGGCATCGAACTCTTCGGCCATTGTGGCGTTGATTTTTGTCAGGATGCCAAGTATTTCGCGGCCTCTGTCTGAGAGCTTGATTCGCGCCAAGCGCCGGTCGCGCAAGGACGCTTGACGGTCGATGTATTTCCCGTCGATAAGGTCTTTAAGATTGTATGAGGCGTTCGAGCCTAGATAATATCCGCGTTCGATAAGGTCCCGGACGGATATTTCGTCGTTGCCGTTCGGGCCGCCGATTGTGCCAAGCATGACCGCTTGGACGGGACTAATGTCGAGGAAATTCTGTTTGGTAAGCTCGATCCGCACGAGGTCGAGATAGCGTCGGTGCATGCGCTCGATAAGCCGTGGCAGTTCCTGCGCCGCGTGGGTTTTAAAGGCGGCCAAAGAGGCGGATTTTTCTTCCATAGACAAAGAGGATATCTTCAAGGAAAATAAGAATTGGTAAACAGAGTCTCCGCCTTCCATCGTTTTTCGAGGTTTCCCATGCTTAATGCAAAACTTACGCCTTTGTTCATTTGTCTAGGGCTTGCCGCATGTGCGTCTTCGCCGTCGCCTGAGGACGTATCCATGGCGCAAGCGCTTAGTGCGCAGGGTAAGACGCTTCTTGCCGAAGGCAAAAACGCTGAGGCCATGGATATTTATCTTAGCGCAACGTCGCGCGACGAAAACAATGCGCGAGCTTGGAACGGTCTTGGCGTTTCCTATGACTTGCTTGGAAAACGGGAGAAAGCCAGGCAGTCCTACGCCAAAGCACTTGAAATCGCGCCGCAAGATCCCGTTGCAAGCAATAACCTTGCGCATTTATACGTAAGAATGGGAGATCCTGCCGCAGCCGTGCGGTTGCTCAAGCCGTTCGCCAACGACAAGACCGTGCCGCTTGCGCTCAAGCAAAATTTGCTAAAGGCGGAATTTGCTGAGAAAGAAAACCTGAACAAGGGCAAGGAGAAAATGGAAGAGGCTTTTAAAAAGACCGCTGCGGCACAGACGCAGGAAAACTCCGTGATTGAGTCTTATGCCGATCTCGGCGGCTTTCCGACGGAAGGCCTTGCGCAAAGCCATTTAGCCAGAGCCAAGAGCGTCATCAATGATGAGGATTATGCCTTTCACGTTATTCCCATAGTTAAAAAAGAAGGCGGAATCCCGACCTTTACGGTTCGCGCGACAGGAAATGATCTCGATGCCGTTTGCGATAGTCTTAAGGCCAAGAATCTGTCCTGCGTCATACGCGGAGACGAGAACAAGTAACGCATAACTGAAAGAACCCCTGATGCTTAATTCTTCTGTGCCGCCCCATGCCGTTTCCCAAGACGATATTGTCAAGGACGTTACGGTGGCAACGTTTAAGGCCGATGTGGTCTCGGCGTCCGAAAAAGCCCTTGTGTTGGCCGTTTTTTGGACGTCGCGCGACAAGTCGGTCATGCAATTCGTGATGACGCTGGAAAAACTTGTGCGCGGCGCGAACGGCGCGATCCGGCTTGCAAAGATCGACGTGGATCGCAACCCTGCCGTTGCCCAGCAGATGGGCGTTCAATCGGTTCCTTCCGTTTTTGCGTTTCACCAAAGCCGGCTTTTAGACGCTTTTGCGGGCGCGATGCCCGAGGCGCAGGTGAAAGCCTGGATCGACCAATATCTGAAAGCGCTCGGCGTTTCGGCGGTGTCGACGCAGGGCTTTGAGGATGTTTTTTCGCAGGCGGACGAGCTTCTTGCAAACGGGAACGCGTCTTCCGCACGCGCTCTTTTTGCCGATGTCCTTGCCGCAGAACCTGAGAACGCGAGGGCCTATGCCGGGTTCGTTCGCTGTATTCTCGAAGAAGATGGGCCTTTGAAAGCGTGCGATGTCCTAGCCGCAGCTCCCATCGCGATTGTTAAGGATAAGGCGTTCGATTCCGTCCGCGCCGCTATCGAGCTTGCGGAGTTGGCGGAAAAAAGCAAAGGAGATACGGGTGCGCTTGAGGGTGCTGTTGCGCAGAATCCCGGCGATCATAAATCCCGCTTCGACCTTGCGCTGGCGTACCATGCTATGGGCCGGGACGAGGATGCCGTTGAGAATCTTCTCGAAATCGTCCGCCGTGACAGGAAATGGAACGACGACGGTGCGCGCAAACAGCTGGTTAAGTTTTTCGACGCTTTTGGCGCGACAAATCCCATGACCGTTTCCGCGCGGCGACGGTTGTCTTCGATTCTGTTCTCATGACCGCGCCGTCTCTTCTCTTTGCCCAGAATTTCCTTTCGGCGTTGCCCGAAGAGCTTCCTATTTTTCCTCTGTCCGGCGCTGTTTTGCTTCCTCGTTCGCGGCTGCCTTTGAACGTTTTCGAGGCGCGCTATCGGACGATGGTTGAGGATGCTTTGGGTCATGGGCGTTTGATTGGCATGATCCAGCCAAGCGTTGAGAACGAGGCCAAAGATCCGGCTCTTTATTCTGTGGGTTGCGCCGGGCGCATCACGTCGTTTACCGAGATCGATGACAGGCATTTCGTGATCGTTCTGTCGGGTTTTTGTCGTTTTAGGGTGATTGAGGAGTATCCTTTCGATCATCCCTACAGAAGGATCAGGCCTGAATGGACGCCCTTTTTGTCAGATCTGGGCGACGACGGCGCGGGCGCTTTCGATCGAGAGCGGTTGGTCGAGCTTATGCGCGTATATTTTAAGAAAAACGGCATTTCCGTCGATTGGAACGCCGTTCGCGCCGCGCCGGACGACGTTCTTTTGCCCACGGTCATCATGATCTGTCCTTTGCCGCCGAACGAAAAGCAGGCGCTGCTTGAGGCCGAGGGATATGCCGCACGCGCCTCAATGTTGATGGCGCTTTTGGAAATGGCGACGATGCCTCAATCTGAAAACGAAACCGAGGTCAGGCATTGACGCTTGAGCCGTATTTGTTCTGTTTTCATCGCGTCGCTTGTAATCAGAGGGATTGGTAAAGGGCTGCGATTTCTTCGGCTAGTCTTAAGGCTGCGGCGCTTTTGCTTGTGGTTTTTGTTTGTTCGGGTGGGGCGTTTGGTTTGATGAATATAATTTGGTTCTCGGTCTTGTCGTAAGCGGCTTCGTGGCCGACAAGGTTGGCGCAGATTATGTCTGCGCCTTTGGCCGCGAGTTTTCCTTGCGCATAGGCGACGATTTTCTTTGGGTCTGTTTCGGCGGCGAAGCCGATGACGAGCGCGGGACGTCGTAATGAGCCTTTTCCGATTGTTTCGAGAATATCCGGATTTTGGGTCAGTGCGAGCGCGTGCGTTTCGTTTTCTGCAATCCTTAGCTTCTCGGGGCTTGCGCATCCGAAGTCCGCGACTGCCGCAACGCCGATAAAAACGTCGGCGGGCAGGGTGTTTTTGCAGGCCGCAAGCATCGATTTGGCCGTCGTTGTTTGTACAATTTCGATGTTTTCTTCCTTTGGCGGAAGAAGCGCCGATGGACCGGCGATATATGTAACTTTTGCGCCCATCGCGGCAAGGGCGCGCGCGATCTCGCGGCCTTGCAGGCCTGTCGAGAAGTTCGTAATGACGTCGCCTGATGGTGTAAGCGGTTCCTCGGTCGGGCCGCTTGTGACAACGATTTTTTTGCCCGCTAGTTTATGCGAGGAAGACATTGGCGGTTCGAAGATGGGGGCGGAAATTTCGGGGCGAAAAACGGGAGGATGCGCGAGGATATCGGCAATCGCGTTTGGCAGCGAGCCGATGGAGAACGTTTTTTGCCGGACGTCATAGCCCCATGCCGGGATTCCCCAGCTTTTCGCGCGCGCGGCGATATCGATGTTTCCGGTGACCTCCAGCGAGATGGCGCTTCCGGCTGCGGCTTTGATTTTCAGTTTGTGCGCCGTCCGCGCGGCGGGCCTTATCGAGGCGGGTGAGGCAAAGCATAAGACGACATCGCAGGCGTTCTTATGAATGTGGGCGGCGACGGCATCCATCAGATCTTGGGCGGAGACAAGGGGGCGTCCGTCTTCAAAGCGGGCGATGGCCGAGATTCCGGAAAAACCGGATGGCGCGAAAACTGTAACCTTAGCGCCTCTCGCTGCGAGAAGCGCTGCGGCAGCGCAGCCGTCGTTTTCGGGGCGTTTGCGGTTGGCATAGTGGCGGACGCCGTCGATATCTTCGCGCGGATGTCCGACGGTAAGGACAATGTGCGCGGTTTTCAGATCTTGCGCCGTCATCGGTCCTTAAGCCGAGCGAGATCGTCAACGGCTTCTATGCCGTCGCGCGTTAGTTTGTCGGCAATATCGGCGGGAAGGTTTTGCAGACATGCCGTTGTCGTCATGACGGGCGCTTTCGACGCCAGATAGCAACATAGGCTTAGCGTGTCCGCATATCCGCGCAAAAGGGACTGGGCAAAGTCGATGTCGATAAAAGGAAAAAACAAGCACCGCGCTTTTTCGGAAAGCTTGATGTGTTCAAGGCCTTGAAGTCCGGGCACCTGATAAAAATGCGTAACGATGTCAGCTTTTGACATGTTTGTCAGCGGTTCGGCAAGATTCTTCCAGTCGGGATCGAGAATGTAGGTTGCGGTTATTCCTTTTTCTTTCAATTCTTCAGCAAAGCGTTTGACCTCCGGCCACGGAACGCACTTGCCCCCAAGCGCGACGAGAACCCCCGGCGCGTCGCCTTCGGGAGCGAAGGGAAGAGAGGCTGGCTTTTGCTTGGCTTCTTCAAAGGCAGCCAAGGCTGGATGCGTTTGGCCGTCTATGGCTGCGCGTAGGCCAGACGCCATTTCCTTAACGTCGATCATGCGGCCAAAGCCCTTATCGCCGCAAGCCATAGGGCCTTTGGTGGGGCCGAGGAACGTTGCGCCCGTTGCCGCTAACGCTTCGCAGTTTCTGCGGATTGCAGGGCGTTCCCACATTTTGTAATTCATGGCGGGCGCAAGGAAAAGGCGGCTTCCTTTGCGCGCCGCATCAAGGACGGCATGCGCCAGATCCGAAGCGTCGAAGGCAAGGCGGCTTATAAACCCGGCGCTTGCGGGGGCGACAAGGATGGCCTTTGCGGCGCAAAGCGCCTTCGTTTTTGATTCAAGGTCGTCGGCGTCGACGAGGACCGGGTGGCCTGACGCTTGTTCCGCTTGGGCGGGAGAAACCCATTTCCATTGTTCGGGCGCGCGAGTCAGAAGAACTGAGACGTCAAAGCCTTCTTTGCGCAATGCGTCGATAAGATCAAGTGTTTTGGTGGCGGCGATGCTTCCGGTCACAAGCAACGCGACGTGCGTTTGATCTTTCATCGAGGGATTAAAGGCCTCCTAAAGCGGTCAATTTGTCGCAGCGATCTTTGTAGCGACCGCCCAGAAAATCCGTTGACAGAAACGTTTCGACGCAATCAAGCGCGATTTCCTGTCCCACGATATGTGCGCCGAGCACGAGGACGTTCGCATCGTTATGTTGGCGGGCGAGGCGAACCATGGTTGAATTCAGGCACAAGGCCGCGCGAATATGGCTGTATCGGTTCGAGGTCATAGCCATAACCTGTCCCGTCCCGCAAATAAGGATCCCCATATGGGACGGATTTTCTTTAAGGTCGGCGGCGACTTTTGGGGCGAAATCGCCCGCGTCGCACCGGGTTTCATCGAAAGGGCCATAGTCCACAATGTCGATGCCGCGTTCCTTAAGGGCCGCGGAAATCAATGATTTCAATGGGTAGCCGCGATGGTCCGAAGCTATGGCAATTTTTTTCTCAAGCATGACTAACACCGAAAAAAGCAATAATACTGACAATACTCGATAATTTTTATCTTTAAAAGCTCCTTAAATAAAAAAAGGTAACCTAGAAAAATATATTAGAAAAAAACATGGCCCAGGATCGAGACATTCATAGTAAAGCCGAAGATCGCCGCCTGATATACTTTTATCTCGGCTGCGCGATCCTGTTTTTGATTCTGGCTTTTTCGAGCATCTATATCGCCAGCACGCGCACGGCCGAGCCACGGGATGTATTGCCATCTGTGCCGAAAGTTTCCGCAAGCACCAAGAACAAATCCTATGTGCGCATGCCCAGCATGAGCTTTTCAGTCGGCAATCAATATGCCACGCAAGTTGAAATGGACATTACGCTTGAGGTCGACAGTAAAGATGTCGACCTTATCAAAGGGCATATGCCCGAGATTATGGACAGGCTTAATTCTTTTTTCCCCAAAGTAAAATTCGATCAGCTTGATCGGCCTCGCGCAATGTTTTTGCTGCATAAGAACATGCTTTGGGAGATTAACAACGTCGTCAAGCCTGTCGAAGTTCGGGATCTTTTGCTGAAAAATCTTGTTATTATGTAGCTTGTTTTTTCTGTGGTTCCTCCCCATGTTACCCTAAGCGGCGGAGGAAGCTATGGATTTCGAGAACTATACCGAACGATCCCAAGGCGTCATTCAAGCGGCGCAAATGGTTGCCCTAAACAGGCATCACCAGCTGTTGCAACTCGATCATTTGCTTAAGGCGCTGCTTGACGACAAGGAAGGCATGGCGGCGAATTTAATTCGCGCGGCGGGCGGAGAGCCTCAGCAGGCTTTGCGCGCGGTCGAGACTGCGCTCGATAAAATTCCCCAAGTTTATGCGCGCGGCAGCGCCGATCAGTTGCGGCTTTCGCCGGAGTTCGCGCGGTTTCTCGGTTCTGTCGGCGACATCGCCCAAAAAGCGGGCGACAAGTATGTGACTGTCGAAAGAATGCTTTTGGGTCTTGCGCTTGCCGCCGACACCTCGGCGCAAAGGGCGCTGGCCTCTGCGGGGGTGACTGCGGAAGCTCTTAATCGCGTCATCAACGAAACGCGCAAGGGCCGCACTGCTGACAGCCCGCAGGCCGAGCAAGGATACGACGCGCTGAAAAAGTACGCGCGAGATCTGACGCAGGCCGCGCGCGATGGCAAGCTTGATCCCGTTATCGGACGTGACGAGGAAATCCGCCGCACGATCCAAGTCTTGGCGCGGCGGACGAAGAATAACCCGGTTTTGATCGGCGAGCCCGGCGTGGGGAAGACGGCTATTGTCGAAGGCCTCGCGCAGCGCATCGTGCGCGGCGACGTGCCCGAAAGCCTGAAGGACAAAAAGCTTCTAGCTGTCGATCTCGGCGCGCTTGTCGCGGGCGCGAAGTTCAGGGGCGAATTCGAAGAACGTCTGAAGGCCGTTTTGCAGGAGATTTCCGCTGCCGCGGGAGAGGTTATCGTTTTTATCGACGAGCTTCACACGCTTGTCGGCGCGGGCAAGGCCGACGGATCGATGGACGCGTCGAACATGCTCAAGCCCGCGCTCGCGCGCGGCGAGTTGCATTGCGTGGGCGCGACAACGCTTGACGAATATCGGCAGTATATCGAAAAAGATGCGGCGTTGGCGCGGCGGTTTCAGCCCGTTTTCGTGACTCAGCCGACAGTCGCCGATACGATCTCCATCTTGCGCGGATTGAAGGAAAAATACGAGATGCACCACGGCGTGCGCATCGCCGACGGCGCGATCGTCGCGGCGGCTACGCTGTCGAACCGCTATATTACGGACCGCTTCCTGCCCGACAAGGCTATTGATTTGATGGACGAAGCGGCAGCGCGCTTGCGCATGGAAGTGGACAGCAAGCCCGAGGAAATTGACGAGATCGACCGTAAGATCGTTCAGCTTAAGATTGAACGCGAAGCCTTAAAGAAAGAACAGGATGCCGCGTCAAAGGATCGGTTGGGCAATCTGGAAGACGAATTGACAAGCCTTGAGAAAGCCTCGGCCGATCTGACCGCGCGCTGGCGCGCCGAAAAGCAGCAGCTTGGTAGCGCCCAGAAGCTGAAGGAGGAAATCGACCATGCGCGCGCGGAGCTCGATCAGGCCCAGCGCCGGGGCGATTTTACGCGCGCGGGAGAACTGACCTACAGCATTATTCCGGGCTTGGAAAAGAAGCTCGAAGAGGCTCAGAAGCAATCCGAAAACGCGATGCTAGACGAGGTCGTAAAAGAGACGGATATCGCGGCGGTCGTTAGCCGGTGGACAGGCATTCCCGTTGACAAGATGCTGGAAGGCGAACGCGAGAAGCTTCTTCAAATGGAATCGCACTTGCGCGAGCGCGTCATCGGGCAGGACGAAGCCGTTGTAGCCGTTTCGAATGCCGTGCGCCGCGCGCGCGCGGGTTTGCAAGATCCCAACAGGCCGATGGGGTCGTTCCTTTTCCTCGGGCCCACGGGCGTGGGCAAGACCGAGCTTACGAAAGCTTTGGCTCAATTTTTGTTCGACGACGAACAGGCGATGCAGCGCATCGACATGTCCGAATACATGGAAAAGCATTCCGTCGCGCGGTTGATCGGCGCGCCGCCGGGGTATGTTGGATACGAAGAAGGCGGCGCCTTGACCGAAGCCGTGCGCCGTCGTCCCTATCAGGTTATTTTGTTCGACGAGGTCGAGAAGGCTCATGCGGACGTTTTTAACGTTTTGTTGCAGGTGTTGGACGAAGGCCGGTTGACGGACGGGCAGGGACGTGTCGTCGATTTCAGAAATACGCTGATCGTTCTGACGTCGAACCTCGGGTCCGATGCGATTGCGCAGGACGAGGGCGAAGATTTGTCGCCGCATACCCGCGACAGGGTCATGGATGCGGTACGCGCGCACTTCAGGCCCGAATTCTTAAATAGGCTCGATGAAATCCTTCTTTTCCGGAGGCTGTCGCGTGGCAATATGGAAGCGATTGTTGCCGTTCAGCTAAAAAATTTGCGGCGATTGCTCGAGGACCGGAAAATCAAGCTCGATATTGCGCCTGCGGCGCTCGATTGGCTGGCCGAGACCGGGTACGATCCTGTTTACGGCGCAAGGCCTTTGAAGCGCGTCATTCAGCGCACGCTGCAAAATCCGCTCGCGCAGGATATTCTTGCAGGCAAGATCAAGGACGGCCAGATGGTCAAGGTCGATGCCGGGCGCGAGGGGTTGGTTATCGGGGGGTAAAAGGGGTACTTGTACTGGTTAAGCTGAATCGAAAGACGTAAAGGGGACGCGGGGTGCGTTAGGCTTTCTTCCCTTCTTGCGCCTTGCCTACAATCCCTCTATAACACCGCCATCGTAACTATTTGGAGTTTTTAACTATGGCCATTGAACGGACGCTTTCCATTCTTAAGCCCGACGCAACACGTCGTAATCTGACCGGGAAAATTAACGCCATGTTCGAAGCGGCCGGTTTGCGCGTCGTCGCGCAGAAGCGGGTTCAGCTGACGCTCGAAGATGCGCAGCGCTTTTATGCTGTTCATGAGGCGCGACCTTTCTACAACGATCTTTGCGCATACATGTCGTCTGAACCTGTCGTTGTGCAGGTTTTGGAGGGCGAAAATGCAATCGCCAAAAACCGTGAAGTTATGGGCGCGACCAATCCCGCTAACGCTGCTCCCGGAACGATCCGCAAGGAGTTCGCTCTGAGCGTTCAGGAAAACTCGGTCCACGGTTCGGACAGCAAGGAAAACGCAAAGATCGAAATTGCGTTCTTCTTTAAGCCCGAAGAGATCGTCGGATAATCTTATACCAATCCCGGATCGCAGTGAATCGAA
>CAYVBP010000004.1:0-46070 GCA_964449155.1 uncultured Rhodospirillaceae bacterium
CCCCGCCTGCGCGGGGATGACGAGAGTGGTGTCTAATTGTTATTTGGAATGACTATAAGTTGGATTGTATCGCGGCGTTTATTTGTTATTATTCTGCAGTCGCTTTTTCGGAGCCGTCAATTCGGGCACGGGGGACACAATAAAAATGCAGGAAAAGGCGGTATGGAATGGGTAACGGCGGTTCAGGCATTTTTATTGTGTCCCCTTTGCTTCATTTTGATCCGGGATTGGTATTAGAGGAGCTTGCTTAATCATTTCTATTCTTAAAGGCCTCATCTTCGACCTTGATGGAACGCTTATCGACAGCAAGGCCGATTTGTTTAACGCGCTTAATGCGACGCTACACGCGCATAGAAAGCCTTCCGTTTCGTTCGATGCGTTCAAGTCGTTCTACGGCTTTGGCATGCGCAATATCCTTCAGAAAGCGCTGGCCTCAGTCGGCGTTCCGGTGCCGGACAATGTATTCTTGGCTTATTTTGATGAATACGTTCTTCGATACAGTAAGCAGACGCCAGATCCATCGCAAATCTATCCTCACGTTGCCGAAATGTTGGGCATGCTGCAATCTGCGGGCGTCAAGCTGGGGATTTGCACGTTAAAACCGGAAGAAGCGACGCTTTGGATTCTTGATCAACTTGATCTGAAGCGTTACTTTTCCTTTATTGGAGGCGGCGATACTTTTCCGTATCAGAAACCCGATCCTCGCCATCTTCTGAGCATTATCGAACAGCTTGCCCTATCTCCCGCCGAATGTTTGATGATTGGCGATAGATCAAACGATTTGGCGATGGCTCGGGGGGCAGGCATTCCATGCCTTCTTGTCGATCACGACGGCGAAAACGATACTATGGGCGCTGATGGCGTTCTGGGCGGGTTCGAGAATTTCGAAGAGGCTCTTGCAAAAGCCAGATTCAAGATCCGATGACAAGTATGGTTTTTTCTGGTTGGTATTAATAACCGTCGGGGTTCTTTTGCTGCCAGTTCCAGCTATCCCTGCACATTGTCAACAAATCACGCTTGGCCTTCCAGCCTAAAAGCTTTTCTGCTTTGCTTGCGTCGGCATAATATGACGGAAGGTCGCCCTTTCGGCGCGCCGCGAATTTGTAAGGGATCTTCCGCCCGCTTCCTGACTCAAAGGCGCGAACAACGTCAAGCACGCTATATCCCCGCCCCGTACCGAGATTGACGACAAAGCTTTCTCCCGTCTGCGCGAGTTTGTCGAGCGCCCGCACATGGCCCTCGGCAAGATCCGCAACATGAATGTAATCGCGAACCCCCGTGCCGTCGGGCGTATCGTAATCGTTTCCCCAAACGGAAAGACAGTCCCTTTTTCCGACCGCGACTTGAGTCACATAGGGCATCAAATTGTTCGGAACGTCTTTGGGGTTTTCGCCGATCAGACCGCTTTCGTGCGCGCCGATGGGGTTGAAATAGCGCAAAAGTCCCACGGAAACCTGCGGAGATGCCTTCGCAAAATTTCGCAAAATTCCTTCTGAGACAAGTTTTGTATGTCCATAGACGTTAATGGAACCAAGCGGATGTTCCTCGGTATAGGGCAGAAAAACAGGATTTCCATAAACCGTCGCTGACGAACTGAAAATAATTATCTTAACGCCGGTTGCCTGCATGGCCTCGGCAACCCGCAGCGTTCCGATGACGTTGTTGTCGTAGTATTCAAGAGGATTCTTTTCGCCATCTCCCACCGCCTTCAATCCCGCAAAATGCATAACGGCATCGCACGCGTTGGATTTGATGGCCTCGACGACAGCGCCCCGGTCGCGAACGTCGCTTTTCACAAATACGGGACGTTGGCCGGTTATCGCCTCAATTCGATCAATAGCTGTAGGACTGGCGTTACATAAATTATCGATAATGACGGCTTTGTGACCCGCTTTTTGCAATTCAACGCATGCATGAGAACCGATATACCCTGCCCCGCCCGTCACCAAGACGATCATGTCCGTTTCTCCGTTTTCCGCGAACTGCAAATTGTATAATAAACGGCATTGACCGCCGCGCAAGAGGCCCTCTAATCGGCAATATATATGGCGCGGATATCGTTGACGTTCGTAAGCGTTGGCCCGGTATGAACAAGCCCTTCGCAGAGCTTAAAAAAGCCGTAAGAGTCGTTGTTTGCAGCATAATCCATGGCTTTAGCGCCTTTTGCCAAAGCTTTAGCAAGCGTGTCAGGATGAACGATGGCTCCGGCGTTGTCGCCCGATCCATCGCTGCCGTCGGTGCCGCACGAGATTGCATGCACGCGATCCATGCCCTGCATGGCCATTGCAAAGCGCAAAGCGAATTCGCCGTTTCGCCCGCCCACGCCGTTGCCTTTAACAGTCACCGTTGTTTCTCCGCCTGAAATAAGAACGCAAGGGGCTTTGAACGGCTGTCCGTATCCGACGACCTGCTTGGTCATCGCCGCCATGACAAGCGCGACGTCCTTCGTTTCGCCTTCGATGGCGTTGCCGAGAATATAAGGGGTCACGCCCTGTTTGCGCGCAAACGCCGCGCTGGCTTCCAGCGCCTCTTGCGAACTCGCGATCAAAATGTTTTCGACGCGATCAAGACAAGGATCTCCCAATTTGACCGTTTCTTCCGCAGCCTCGGCCAAATGCCTTTCAACGGCGGCGGGAGGCTTAATTCCGTAACGGGCAAGAATATCGCGGGCATCGGCAAACGTCGTCGGATCCTCGACCGTAGGGCCGGAGGCAATAACCGAAAGATCGTCGCCCGTTACGTCGGAAATAATAAGCGAGACGACGCGCGCGCCGTTGGCAGCCTTGGCAAGGCGACCGCCGGAAATGGCCGAAAGATGTTTGCGCACGCAATTTATTTCATGAATGTTTGCGCCGCTAAGCAACAACGCGCCGTTAATTTCCTTCATATCGTTCATGCCGATATCAGGCGCAGGCAACGTCAGAAGCGCCGATCCGCCACCGGAAATCAGACAAAGCAGTAAATCGTCCTGACCAGCCGATTTCGCCATATCGAGAACACGTTGCGCCGCCAATCGGCCCGCGTCGTCCGGTTTTGGATGTCCCGCTTCGACAACCTCGATTTTTTTAAGCGGCAGACCATGTTGATAGCGCGTCACGACAAGTCCAGAGTCGATTGTGCCTTCGTAATAATCTTCCACGGCCTTGGCCATCGAGGCAGCGGCTTTTCCCGCGCCGACAACAATCGTCCGTCCTTTTGGCGGATTTGGCAAATACCGTGGAACGCTGTGGGCGGGCATAGCCGCCTTAAGGGCCGCATCGTAAAGGCCGGTTAGGAAATCGTGCGGAGACAAGGGCATGGAAAAAGCCTTTATTTAGGGCACGGGGGACACAATAAAAATGCCGGAAAAGGCGGTATAGAACGGGTAACAGCGGTTCGGGCATTTTTATTGTGTCCCCTTTGCTTCATTTTGATCCGGGATTGGTATAAATCTGCGATTTCAATATGCAGCGGCAACGGAAGGGTCAAGGAAATAATGAAAGGGAATTTATTAAGGCTCCCCCTTCAGCCTTTCTCCCAGAAATGATGCACTGGTCCATGCCCGTGGCCGATTTTCAAGTCTTTTCCTGCTTCAATAGCGCAAGAGAGATAGTGCTTGGCATGACGAACGGCTTGTTCCAGTTCTTCTCCCCGCCCCAGATAAGCCGCGATAGCTGAAGAAAAAGTACACCCGGTCCCATGCGTATTTTTTGTTCTCGTTCTTTTCGAGCGCAGCCAAAAAGTCTTGACGCGGCATTTCCCATCGCAAACGGAGAAAAAATCGTCGCTGGAAGACGCGCTCAATCCATGGCCGCCTTTAATGATGACGGCACGTGCGCCAATCTTATGAAGAACCTGTGCTGCAATTTTAAAATCTTCGTTCGTTTCAATTGAGCAATCTGACAAAACGCTCGCTTCCGGAATATTGGGAGTCACGACAGTCGCAAGCGGCAGCAATTTCTTTCGAATCGATTCAATGGCGTCGTCGCGAAGTAGGCGATGACCGCCCTTCGCGATCATGACCGGATCGAGCACAAGGTTTTTGACCTTGCGGCGCTTCATAACCTCCGCAACGGCATCGACGACGCTACGGCGATGTAGCATGCCGATCTTAATCGCATCCGCGCCGACATCGCTTAAAACGTCTTCAATCTGCGACGCGACAAAAGCGGGCGATATCCCGAAAACGCCATTGACTCCGCGCGTGTTTTGCGATGTCAACGCCGTAATGACGGCCATGCCATAGCCCTTCAACGCGCTAAACGTTTTTAAATCGGCCTGAATGCCCGCGCCGCCGCTGGGGTCCGACCCGGCGATGGAAAGCAAACGCACTGGTCGTTTAAGCATTATTCCTCGCTAAAATGTTGAAATCCATGTGGAGAAAAACGCACCTGACGTCCGTTTTCAAAATAATCAAGGACGCCCGGCCTGTTCGTAATCCTGCCAACTTTGTAGAGTGGTTTCCCAAATTGTTTTATAAAATTTCTTGCGCAAGCTTCGAAATCGCTTTCGGCAATCGTGCAAAGAAGGCAATAATCTTCGCCCCCGGCGACGGCAAGTTCTCGAGCGTTCCACCCCACAGTTTCCGCCATTAAGGTCAGTTCGGGCGAAAGGGGCAAATCGGCAAGGTCAATTTTCGCGCCGCATGCCGATCTATCCAAGATTCGTTGAATGTCCGTGTGCAATCCGTCCGAAACGTCCATCATCGCGTGCACATTGCCGTTCGTCGCGAGCCACCGGCCTTCCTCAAGCGCCGGGATCGGCCTGCAATGGCGTTCTCGAAGCTTTTGAGATTCTAAAGTCTCCAGTATGTTTTCCTGTATCGTTTTCAGCCCTGCCGCTGAATCCCCAAGATAATCGGTAACGGCAACAATATCCCCGACCTTGGCGGAAGACCTTAGCTTGATCTCTTCCGCCGGAATGTCGCCGATGGCTGTAATATTAATAACAATGGGTTGCGGCGACCGTGTCGTATCTCCGCCGATAAGTCTGACATTGTGTTTCTTGGCCAGAGCGCTCATCCCGTCGATAAAGTCGTCGAGCCATTCGACCTCAATGTCCGGCGGAAGTGCCAGCGACATCAAAAAGCTTCTGGGTATTCCGCCCATCGCGGCGATGTCGCTCAAATTGACGGCCAACGCCTTATATCCCAAATCCCCAGCTAAAATCCCACGGCGCAAAAAATGAACGTCTTCAATCAAAATATCCGTCGTCATCAAGGTGCAAAGGCCGTTTGGCCCGGAAAGGACGGCGCAATCGTCGCCGATAGCCGAAGAATCCGGGAACCGCTTCGCCATCCGGTCGATCAAAGCAAACTCATTTAAATCGCATAATTTCATTCATCGCCTACGTTCTGAATCCATTGCCGCTAAACGGTGATTTTGGGCGCTTCAAATGGCGCTGACAACACAAAGCGTTATTCCGTTTTCAACCGGGAACCAATATCTTCAAGCGACACGGCATATAAAGCGTCCAAAAACGCCCCTTGAAAGCTTCCTGGCCCGCCGCTTTTCGTGGCCGCAATCTCGCCGCAAATTCCACAAAGCGCCATGGCGTGGCTTGTAGCCGCGTGTGCCGATTTCCGAACCGACAAGAAAGCGCCGATCATAGCCGTTGCCGCGCACCCCATGCCTGTCACAGAGGCCATCAAGGGGCTTCCGTTGCGAATAACCGAAAGAAAATCCTTGCTGCAAATATAATCAGAAGGACCGCTGATGCAGACCGTGCGATCCTTACGTCGCGCGTAATCTCTTGCGACAGCAAGGCTGTTTTCCGGAGTAACGGTCGAATTGACTCCATGCGTCGTCGAAGGCCCGCCCGTAACGCCAAGTATTTCCGAAGAATTGCCGCGCACGACGGCGATGTTGTGCTTGCCAAGAAGCTTTTGAGCCGTCTCCGTCCGATATTTAGTCGCGCCGACGCCGACAGGATCGAAAACAATGGGTTTTCCAAGTTCGTTCGCCGTGCGCATTGCTATATCCATGCTTTCGACCCACGGCGCGTTCAGCGTGCCTATGTTGACGACAAGGGCATTTGCCGCCTGAACCATATCCTCGATTTCCTCAATCGCGTGAGCCATGACAGGAGAGGCGCCCAGCGCGAGCAAGCAATTCGCCGTCCAGTTCATGACGACGTAATTCGTTATGTTATGCACCAAAGGCTTTTCCGCGCGGATCGCTTGCAAATCGGCGAAAATATCGGTAGCGGAAATCACGAATTATCCTCACTCATGGCTTTCGCGCAAATCTTGACGGCGCAAAAGTTCCCGCACATCGAGCAGGTCGAAGTGTCGGTTAAAACAGAGCCGCCGCGATACGCGGTAAATTTTTCCTGATCGAGCGCCGCGTTCAACTGCCCCGGCCAATCAAGCTTTCTTCGAGCGTCGTCCATGGCTCTATCTTTTGCCCATGCGCTTGCGAGGCCTTTTTCAAGATCGCCGATATGCGCCGCGATTTTTGAGGCGATAAGTCCCTCGCGCACGTCCTCAAGCTTCGGCAAACGAAGGTGTTCCGCGGGCGTCACATAACAAAGAAAATCCGCCCCGGCCGCCGCCGCGACAGCTCCGCCGATAGCCGCGACGATATGATCGTACCCAGCGCCAATATCTGTGGGCAATGGCCCCAAAACGTAAAATGGCGCGTTCCCGCAAAGCTTTTTTTGCAGCATCATGTTGGCCGCGATTTGGCCCAACGGCATATGCCCCGGCCCTTCGACAATGACCTGCACGCCTTTTTCGTTTGCGCTTTCCTTGAGTCTTCCAAGTGTCATCAGTTCGCTGATTTGCAAATCGTCCGTCGCGTCGAAAATACATCCCGGTCGCAGAGCGTCGCCAAGGCTAAGAACGACATTATGCTTGCGCAAAACGTCCATTAGCTCATCCCAAACCTCAAGAAATGGATTGTCGCGCTTGTTCCGCAGCATCCAATAAACAAGGAACGTGCCTCCCCTGCTGACGGCGCCCAAGGTACGCGCGCCCTCGCGCAGACGCCGAGCGTCCGCAAGCGATATGCCCGCGTGGATTGTCATAAAATCGACGCCTTGCTCTGCCTGTCTTCTGACGACGTCGAGCATTTCATTTGGCGTCATCTTGGCAAAATCGCCGTGGCGATCCATGGCCTCGATATACATTTCGTAAAGCGGAACCGTGCCGAGCGGAATCTTCGACCTTTCCAGCATGCCCAAGCGGACGGCCGTCAAATCGCCGCCTGTCGAAAGATCCATCACGGCATCTGCGCCCAGTTTTTCGGCGACGACCAGCTTTTCCATCTCCGGCTCACTGTCAGGATAGGCGTCGGAAGTGCCGATATTGACATTTACGCGCGTCGGAAATCCTTTGCCGACGCCAACGGGCGCGATATCGCGTCCCGCGTTTTTAAAATATACGAATTCGCCGCGCTCAAAGCGGGCCTCCCATTCTTCGCGACCATTTACGCGCGCGTCGTCCGGTAGCTCGTTCCATAAAACGTCAAGCGCCGCGCGATGGGAATCTGGATTAAGTGACACTTAAAGCTTCCTCCGTTGGGATGATCCAAGTCAGGTTCAAAGGGTTGGGCAACCGCCCTCTCAGCCTACGCACACAACGCGCAAAAGCACCCCTGCTTGGGTCTCAGCCTTAGATGATTTTGCTTGTGCGGTAAAGAAAAATGGTTTTCTTAGGCGTCGATGCCAAATTGCCCAATGGCACTTGTTGGCACGCTTGGCCCTGCCGTAGGCAGGTTTTTGAGTGCCGCAGGGGTTACCTCTGGCATTTTGATAGTATTTGTCTGTGCCATTGTCAGGCTTTGATATTCGTTGAGCCTGTTGCCGATTTTCGGTTGTACGTTATTGGGAATTATGTTTAACGCCGTTTCACCGACAGCCAAGCCGTTACATGACATGTCCGCGACCGTCGATATTTTTTCCATTTTCGATAGACTTCCCATTTTTTCAAGCCCACTGCCGGATTCGACCAGCTTAACGGCGTCCATGGCCCCCGTTTTCGCGCCGCCCTTTAGAAAGCTAAGCGCGCCTTGCCTTGCGCCAGCAAGCGCGGCGGTTTTCCCGGCCTCGACTGCGCCACCCGCAACGACAGACGTGCCTCCGGATGGAATGGCAGAAAGGGCTACGCCGCCGACTAGAAGGCCATCGCTAACCCCCGACACAACGGTAAATGTCGCATTCACTCCTGCGCCGACCGGATCGCCGCTTATAATCGAGTTATAGGTATCGACGCCTGTTTTATAAGTTCCAACGAACGGACAAAAATAGCCCAAATCTCCGCTCAGCGCATCCATGCAAGACCCCAAGCCTCCCGGCATTGCCTTATCGAGAAGATTCATCGACGTCATGGCAGGCCCGAGCATAGGCAACGCGCTCATCCCGGATTTCAATAAATCTGGCGAATTCGAATATGCTTTGGCGGCAGAGGACAACACATTGCCCTCCGTAGGTATTTCAACCGGTGTCGCGTCAGGAGAGGTTGTTATTTCAGGAGATTCCGGCAAGCCGTCTTCCTTCTTCTTATTGCCGGAAAACATGTCGCCGATACTTGGAGCCGCAAGGCTTCCGATGCCAACAGCAGCAAGCGCGCCGCCAAGCAATGCGGCATACTTCCCCCTTGAAGTTCGTCCGCGTATTTTCTGTTCGCCAACCGTTTCGTGCGGTTTTGATTCTGTGGGGATAGATGTCGTGTTTTTGCCGTTTTTGGTGGTGTTCTTCCCTTTCTGGTTTTTGCTACCCCTTCCATAATTTCTATAGCCAGAGTAACCGTTCGCGTTTCCGCCGCTTCCCATAGATCCGAAATTGTCGTCGGCCAACAACATGCCTTGCATGAATCCGGTTGCGGAATCCGTCAGACTAGGTCCGTCCGCGTCGTTTTTATCTGCTGACATCATGGCCGCAATAGCAATTGCTTCGTTATCCTCGGCGTCGTCGCCGACAGACGCTGTTTCTTCCGGGGCATCCAAGATGCCGCGTTTTCGCGCCGCATACGTTTCCTCGGCTGTTTTGCTCGATTTTTTGTTTGTTTTTCCGATGGACGGGGACGGTGCGGATGTTTTTGCCATAATCTCTCCAAAATAAATCTCTAGAAATATGGAGGAATTTTATCAATTCAGGCCTAAGAAAGCTTTAATGGATCGCGATTATATCGTTTCTATTAACCCATTGATTACAAAACATTCTCGTTTTTACAAAACAGTTGCTTAGTTTGCCGTCATGCTGTACTATCGCGGTATTACAGTTTTAACTCAGGAGTTCCCATGTCATCCGAACGCGTCCGCATAGCTCTACAAAAATCTGGGCGTATGGCCGAGGAAAGTATTGAATTACTTAAGAAATGTGGATTACGCTTTGACAAACACCGCGATCAACTTTACTGCCGGATCAAAGAGTTGCCCATCGACGTACTCTTGATCCGCGACGATGACATTCCGGGTTTTGTCAGCAACGGCATATGCGATCTGGGCATTGTCGGCGAAAACGTGTTTGCCGAAAGACGGGCCGAGCACGAAGACTTCTCAGCAACAATTTTGGAACGCCTCGGTTTTTCGCAGTGTCGCCTGTCGATAGCCGTTCCCGAAAGCGGCGACATCAAAACCGTCGCCGATTTAGCCGGAAAAACGGTCGCGACCTCATACCCCTATTTATTTCATGCGTACGTCAAGTCGCACGATATCGCGGCGCACACGCTGGAAATGAGCGGCTCAGTCGAAATCGCGCCAAGGCTCAAGATTGCGGACGCCATCTGCGACATCGTTGCGTCCGGCGCGACGCTTGCCGCAAATGGCTTGCGCGAACTGACGGTCGTGTTGCCAAGCGAAGCTTTATTAATCCGCGCCGCGCAATCGCAAACGCCTGAAAAGGAGGAAGTTATCCGCCGCCTCTTGGCGAGAATTCGCGGCGCGTTGATGGCCGAGGATAGCAAGTACATCATGCTGAACGCGCCAAAGCAGGCCATCAAAGATATCGCAAAGCTTTTGCCGGGATGCGATTCACCGACGATTATCGACTTGAACAAGGAAGGCATGGTCGCGATTCACGCGACGTGCAAGGAGGCCGTGTTTTGGGAAACTGTCGAAAAACTCCAAGGCGCAGGCGCATCCGGAATACTGGTGTTGCCGATCGAGAAAATGACGGCGTAAAAGTCAGAAAAAGAATGAATGTAGGATAGCATGATGAAAACCATAATTTGGTCACAAGCATCGAAATCTCAAAAAGCGCAAGCGTTGGCGCGTCCTCTGGCCGAGGACAACGCCAAGATCGCCACAAGCGTTTCCGCAATATTGGCCGAGGTCAAAAAACGCGGCGATGCGGCCTTAAGGGCCTTTAGCCTTAAATTTGACGGCGTGGCCCCCAAGAGCCTTCGCGTATCGCCAAAAGAAGCCGAAGCGGCCTATGCAAGCCTCTCTCCGAAGCTCAAAACCGCCATGAAGCGCGCGGCGGCAAACATCGAAAAGTTCCACAAAGCGCAAGCGCCGAAAACAGTCGCTATAGAAACGATGCCCGGCGTTAAATGCGCGCTTTTGTGGCGGCCCATCGAAACCGTTGGCCTCTATGTTCCCGCTGGAACCGCGCCTTTGTTCTCGGCAGTTCTGATGCAAGCCATACCTGCCCGTATCGCAGGCTGCAAAAACATTGTCCTATGTACGCCGCCGCAGCACGACGGCAAAATTCATCCGGCTGTCCTTGCGGCCGCAAAGCTCTGCGGCGTGACGGAAATTTTCGCCGTCGGCGGCGCGCAAGCCATCGGCGCGATGGCCTACGGCACGAAGTCCGTTCCGAAGGCCGACAAAATTTTCGGCCCCGGCAACGTTTATGTCACCGTCGCCAAACAGCTCATCTCCCAAGATCCCGCAGGAGCCGCTATCGACATGCCCGCAGGGCAGTCGGAAGTGCTTGTCATTGCAAAGCCTCCTGCCCGAGCTGACTGGGTCGCGGCGGATCTTCTTTCGCAGGCCGAGCACGGAACGTCATCGCAAGTTATTCTTGTGACAACAAGCGCGGCGTTCGCCAAAAAAGTCGGCGAAGAAGTCGAAAAGCAGGTTGCCGTCCTGCCGCGACGCGACATCGCGCGCGCGTGTTTAAAGGGCAGCAGAATCATTGTCGCGCCCGATATGAACGCAGCGCTCGACATTTCGAACGCCTACGGCCCGGAACATTTGATCGTGCACAATGAGGATGCGGCGAAATACCTGCCAAAAATTCAACACGCCGGGTCCGTTTTTCTTGGCGGCCTAACGTCTGAGTCTGCGGGCGATTACGCCAGTGGCACGAACCACGTCCTGCCAACATACGGCTACGTGCGCTCATACAGCGGCATTTCGCTTTACAGCTTTTTAAAGAGCGTCACAGCCCAAAGCATGACGCCCGAAGGCCTAAAGGCTCTCGGTCCATCGATTATCGAAATGGCCGAAGCCGAAAACCTAGCCGCTCACGCAAACGCCGTGCGGATTAGAATGAATAAATAATAAAGGAACCGCTCATGTCTTGGCTTACGAACCTTATGCGTCCCGATCTGCGGGACATGGCCGCCTATAGCTCCGCGCGAACTGAGGCAAAGGGCTTTACGCCCCAAATTGGCGTTAATGCGAACGAGTTTCCGTGGCCTTCGTTTGGGATCGCATCGACGTATTGCAAAACGAACATATATCCCGATCCTCAGCCGGAAGCTTTAATCGAACGCCTTGCCGCCTATTGGGGCGTATTAAAAGATTCTGTCCTCATCACGCGCGGCAGCGACGAAGGAATCGACGTCTTGATCCGGATGTTTTGCAACGCCGGTACAGACGAAATTCTGACTTGCCCGCCGACGTATGGCATGTACGAAATTGCGGCACGCATTCAAAATGCAAAGACCCTAAAAGTCCCCCTGACTCCCAAATGGCAACTTGATCTCGACGGTATTTTGTCATCGTGCACGCCGCAAACAAAGCTGATCTTCGTCCCTTCGCCGACAGCGCCTTTAGGCCATCTCTTGAATAGGGACGACATTCTTGCTTTATGCCGCGCGCGCGCTGAAAAAAGCCTTGTCGTCATCGACGAAGCCTACGTCGAATTTACGGATTCGCCGGAAGGCTTCCTTCGCGATCTTCCAAACGTTCCGAACCTCGTTGTCTTACGCACTCTTTCAAAAGCCCATGCGCTGGCGGGCGAACGCGTTGGCGTCGTTATCGGACAGCCGGATCTCATTGCGTCCTTAAGAAAAATTCTAGCGCCCTATCCCTTGACGCAAACAAGCGTTCGCGCAGCCATGGACGCGCTAAGCCCCTGCGGCCTGATTCAAAGCGCCGAGCGCCGCAAAATCATCGTCAACGAACGCGAACGCATGGCAAAGCTTCTGTTGCAGTCGCCGCACATCGTCAGCGTCTTCCCCAGCGTCGCGAATTTTATTCTTGCAAAAACAAAAGACGCAAAAGCTGTCATGCAGCAGTTACAGCGCTTCGGCATCCTCGCGCGCGACCGCAGCCGCGAGATTCCGGAAACTGTCCGTTTTTCGATCGGCGCGCCTGAAGAAAACAACGTCGTGCTTCAAGCCTTGGGCGTTGCGCCGACCGAAAAAGCTTCCGATCTGATGCCACGCGTATATGCGACGCGACGCGCGACGAAAGAAACGTCAATTGATGTGGCCGTCAATCTGGACGCGCCGGATTTTGTGAAAATCGGCACGGGCATCGGCTTTTTCGACCACATGCTCGAACAGCTTGCTCTTCACGGGGGCTTCGGCCTTGCCGTGGATTGCGCGGGCGACCTGCACGTTGATCCGCACCACTCGATAGAAGACGTGGCCCTTGCCATTGGCGAAGCTATCAGGTTCGCGCTCGGCGACAAGCGCGGGATTGGAAGATACGGCTATACGACCCTGTTGGACGAAGCCGAAGCCCAGATATCTATCGACCTTTCCGGCAGGCCCTATTTCCTGTTTACCGGGAATCTGCCCTCTGTCATGCTCGGCGAAATGCCCAGCGAGATGGCGCCGCATTTCTTCCAGTCGTTGACAACCGCCATGGGCGCTGCCATTCACCTAAACGTCAGCGGCGACAACGCGCATCACATGGTTGAGGCTTCGTTCAAGGCTTTGGGTCGCGCCTTGCGCCAAGCTTTCCGGCGCGAAGGCCAACAGGTCCCGTCGACCAAGGGGGTTCTATGAGCCTCGCAATCGTCGACAGCGGCGTGGCAAATCTGACTTCCGTATCGTCCGCGCTACGGCGTATCGGGATCGACGCCGAAATTACTGACGATGCGAACAAGATCCGTTCGGCATCGCGAGTCATTTTACCGGGAGTCGGCGCGGCCTCGTCGGCCATGGCGCAGCTGCAAGCAAAAGGGTTGCCCGATGTATTGCGCAAATTGACGCAGCCTGTGCTTGGCATTTGCCTTGGCATGCAGATCATGTTCGAGAAATCCGAGGAAAACGGCGGCTGCGAATGCCTTGGCGTTATTCCGGGCCATGTGGTTCGTCTGCGCACCAAGTCCGATATGCCCATTCCGCACATGGGCTGGAACGAGGTCCGCCTGCGCGCGCCGGATCATCCGTTGTTGCGCGGGGTCGAAGATGGCGCTTACTTTTATTTTGTTCACAGCTTTGCGGCCCCCGTCGGCGCGTCGACGTTGGCGTCATGCGACTACGGCGAAACGTTTACGGCCATAGCCGGACATGAAAATTTCGTCGGTTGCCAGTTTCACCCCGAACGCTCCAGCTCCGCCGGACGCCGGATTTTGGAAAACTTTTGCAGGATGTAGAAAAAAGAAATGAAACCCGTCCTCTCTTCCGTTATTCCCGCGAATTCTGAGCGGTTAAACATGAAATCTTTTGTCGCCTAATCCCGGCCCTTAACGCAAGGACACATCCTATGGAACTTTTCCCCGCCATCGATCTTAAAGGAGGCCAGTGCGTTCGCCTCACTCAAGGCGATTTCGACACGGCCAAGATTTACGAAAGCGATCCGCTTGCCCAAGCCGAGAAATTCGCGCAAGCGGGGGCCAAGTGGTTGCATGTCGTCGATCTTGACGGCGCGCGCGTCGGCGAGATGCAACAGCTCGACATTGTCTCAAAGATTGCGGCTCAGTCTCCGTTGAAAGTCGAAGTCGGCGGCGGCATTCGTAGCGCACAAATGATCGAAAAACTCCTTAATGCGGGTGTCGAGCGCGTCGTCATCGGCAGCCTTGCTGTCAAGAACAGGCCGCTGGTTCAGGAATGGCTGAAAACGTTCGAACCGCAACGCATCGTTCTTGCGTTCGACATCAAATACACCGACGGAAATCCCGAAGTTCTGACCCACGGATGGCAAAGCGGCAGCCAGCAACTCCTCTGGGACGTTCTCGACGCTTACGAGCAAAGTGGCCTCACGAACGTCATGTGCACCGATGTGACTCGCGACGGCATGCTTGCGGGCATCGACGCCGGATTCTATAAAACGATATGCGCGCAAGCGCCGCATCTCGATGTTTTGGCCTCCGGCGGCGTCAAGGGCCTCGAGGACCTTCTAAACCTCGCCAAGGTTCCAGTAGCCGGTGCCATTGTCGGCAAAGCGATCTACGAAGGAAAAATCGATTTGACCCAAGCCGTCCGAGAGGTCGCCAATGTTGGCTAAGCGCATTATCCCCTGTCTTGACGTCCGAGACGGCAAGGTCGTCAAAGGAATTCAATTTCGCAATCACGAGATTGTCGGCGACATTATCGCCCTTTCCGAGCGTTATCGCGACGACGGCGCGGACGAATTGGTGTTTTACGATATCACGGCCAGCAGCGACGGTCGCACGGTAGATCGCAGCTGGATATCGCGCGTGGCCGACGTGATCGACATTCCATTTTGCGTTGCGGGCGGTATTCGTACGCTCGATGACGCTCGCGCAATTCTTGCGCACGGAGCCGACAAAATCTCAATCAATTCCCCCGCGCTCGAGAATCCCAACCTGATTGACAAAATGGCTGCCGAATTCGGCACCCAATGCATCGTTGTGGGCGTCGACAGCCGCGAAGAAAACGGCGATTACGTCGTCTATCAGTACACAGGCGACGTCGCAAAAACGAAACTTACGCAGCGGAAGACGCTCGACTGGATCGCGGAAGCCGCCGACCGAGGCGCTGGCGAAATTGTGCTAAACTGCATGAACCAAGACGGCATGCGCCAAGGATACGATGTTGCGCAGCTTGCAGCGGCTCGCGACCGCATCGGTATCCCGTTGATCGCCTCGGGCGGCGCGGGCGCATTGCAGCACTTTGCCGACGTTTTTGTGAAATCGCGCGTTGACGGGGCGCTGGCTGCGGGCGTATTCCACAAACAGGTCCTGACCGTCGCGGAAGTTAAGGATTTCCTGCGCAACCAAGGAGTAGCCATCAGAACATGATAAAGAATCTCGATCTGGACTCTATCGATTGGGCCAAAAGCAATGGCCTTGTCCCCGCCGTCGCGCAAGACGCGCGTTCGCTGCGCGTGCTGATGGTGGCCTATGTAAACCGCGAGGCTCTTGCCAAAACCCTCGAAACGGGTCTTGCAACCTTCTACAGCCGTAGCCGTCAGTCCCTTTGGCAAAAGGGCGAAACGTCTGGCCATGTTTTGAAGGTCGTCGATATCAAGCTCGATTGCGACAACGACACGTTGTTAATTCTGGTCAATCCCGAAGGCCCCGCCTGTCACACGGGCGCAAGAACCTGCTTCGGCGAATGCGATGACCGGGCCGATTTATCGGTCTTGGCCGACCTTGCCGCCACGATCCGCGACCGGAAACGCAATCCGACATCCGAAAGCTATACGGCCAAGCTGTTTAAAGATGGCATTCCCCGCATGGCCCAAAAAGTCGGCGAAGAAGGCGTCGAGGTCGCGCTTGCAGCAACGACCGATAAAAAAACCTTGCCTTCCGAGGCAGCCGATCTGATCTATCACCTGCTTGTACTTTTGGAAGCTTCGGATATGGATATCGCGGATGTTCTTGAAGTCTTGCGTCAACGCGCTAATAGAAAGGGATAAAAATGGCCACGGATTACGAAAAACTTTTCTCTTCATTTATTGACGAGCTTGCCGATGCCGCAGGAGTCGTTGCCCTAAAATATTTCCGCACGGAACTGACCGTTGATGAAAAGCAAGACACATCTCCCGTTACGCAAGCTGACCGCGAGATTGAAAAAATCCTTCGCGGCATGATTAACAAAAAATTCCCCGATCATGGCATCGTTGGCGAAGAATTCGGCAAGGAAAACGAAAAAGCCGAGTTTGTTTGGGTGCTCGATCCCATTGACGGCACGAAAGCTTTTATGACCGGCAAGCCTTTGTTTGGAACGATTATTGGCCTAATGCACAACGGCAAACCCGTGGTCGGTTGCGTCGATCAACCTTATACGAAAGAACGCTGGTTTGGCATTGACGCCCAAAAGGCCACCCATAATGGCAAACCTATTCGCGTCGCCAAGCACCGCGACCTTTCCGCAGCGCGCCTATACGGCGGACTGCCGGATAAGTTTTTTGGCGAAAAATTCGAAAGCTTCCTTTCCGTCTGTAAGGCGGCGAAATACCGGCAGTATAACTGCGACTGCTATGCCTTCGGTCTTGTCGCGATGGGCTGCGCGGATCTCGTCGTCGAGGACGGTCTGCAAATATACGACGTCGCAGGCGTTATCCCGATTGTTACGGGCGCAGGCGGCTATGCCTCAGACTGGGACATGAACCCTGTCGGCCTCGATTTTTCCGGCGAAATGATCGCAGCCAGCACAAAAGAACTCGCCCAGCAAGCCGTCGATATTTTGAAACGAAAGTGAAAGGAGGGATTTGGGATTCAAGATTTAATATTCGGGATTAGTGGAATAATGTCGTTGAACGAACACATTGCCGAATCCTGAATCCCTCTTTCCCATGATCGAAAGCCGCAGCAATCCGACGTATAAAAAGCTTCTAAGCCTAACGACCTCTAAAGGTTTAAAAGAGGAAGGCCTGTTCCTTCTTTCCGGCGAGAAACTGATCCGCGAATTTTTGGCAAAGCCTACCTTGAAGATTGTCGGGGAAATCGCGGCGCCGCGTCATGAACATCTGACGACGCAGCCCGATCTTTTCGATCTTTCGGCCCCGCTGTTTGCAGAGATCGATGTTCTCGGAACGCATTTCAATATCCTCGTTCTCGAACAGCCGCCCATCCCCTCCCTTTTGGCGGAGGACTTGGCGGCCTATGCGCCCCAAGGGATAGAAGTTGTCGCGCCCGTCGGCGATCCCGGAAACCTCGGCGCTTTGATCCGCAGTTGCGAAGCCTTTTCCGTTCCGCGCGTCATCCTATCGCGCGAAGCGGCGCACCCCTTTCTTCCCAAAACCGTCAAGGCGTCGGCGGGCAGCGTGTTACGCATGCGCCTTGCGCGCGGTCCCGAACTTGCGGCATTTCCGGCTTCGTGCATGGCGCTCGATCCGCGCGGAATGTCCCTTGACGATTTTAAGTGGCCTCAAAACGGCTTGCTTTTGCTCGGCGAGGAAGGCCAAGGATTAGGCGCGGCGAAATTCCCCGTGCGCCTTCGCATTCCGACGACGGGCGTTGAAAGCCTGAACGCCGTTGTAGCGGCCAGCATAGCTTTATCGAGAATGGCGGCAAAGAAATGACCGGTATTGACCCAATCCATATTGTCGGCGGGGGCTTGGCTGGTAGCGAAGCGGCCTGGCAAATCGTCCAAAAAGGCATCCCCGTCGTTCTTCACGAAATGCGTCCCGGCAAAAGCACGCCCGCGCACCGCACACATATGCTTGGCGAACTGGTTTGTTCGAACTCCCTGCGCTCCGACGACAGCGAGGCCAACGCCGTTGGCCTTCTTCACGACGAAATGCGCCGCGCGGACTCGTTAATCATGGCTCAAGCCGACGCGCATAAGGTCCCTGCCGGAGGCGCTTTAGCCGTAGACAGGGATGAATTTGCATCCTCGATCACAAAGACTTTGGAATCTCATCCCCTTGTCACCATTGTCCGCGAAGAAATAGAGTCTCTTGAAAACCTTCCGTCCGATTGGAATTCCGTCATTATTGCCACAGGCCCATTGACCTCCGATAACATGGCGGATTCCGTTCGCCGATTCACGGGCGAAGACTCTCTTTCGTTTTTCGACGCCATTGCGCCCATCGTTTACCGCGAGAGCGTCGATATGACAAAAGCATGGATGCAGTCGCGCTATGACAAGGTTGGCCCCGGAGGCACAGGCTCTGATTACATCAACTGCGCGATGGACAAAACGCAATACGAAAATTTTGTAAACGACTTGCTCGCCTCAGCCAAAGGAGAATTTAAGGACTGGGAAAAAACGACTCCGTATTTTGACGGCTGCCTTCCCATCGAAGTGATGGCAGAGCGCGGCAAGGATACGTTGCGCTATGGCCCCATGAAGCCCGTCGGCCTGACGAACCCGCATTCCTCCGCGCGCCCCTACGCCGTCATTCAGCTGCGCCAAGATAACGTTGACGGAACGCTCTACAACATTGTCGGTTTTCAGACAAAAATGAAGTACGCCGATCAAAAGCGCGTATTCCGCACGATACCGGGGCTAGAAAACGCCGAGTTTGCGCGTCTTGGCGGCATGCATCGCAATACGTTCATCAAAAGCCCACTCCTCCTCGACAAACAGCTTCGCCTGAAACGAAAACCAACCCTTCGCTTTGCAGGCCAGATAACAGGCGTTGAGGGATACGCGGAATCAGCCGCGATGGGGCTTCTTGCCGGTCTTTTTGCGGCAGCGGAACGCTGCGGAACCCCTATCCCTCCGCCGCCGCGCACGACGGCCATGGGCGCACTGCTGGCCCACATCGTGGGCGAGGCCCATGCGGATACCTTCCAGCCCATGAACGTCAATTTTGGCATATTCCCGCCCATTGCCCAAGGCCGTGGTCGCGACAGAAAACGCCTCTACACCCAACGCGCCAAGCAGAAATTTGGGGAATGGCTTCTCCTCAAGGGAGCATGATAAAAATGCCGTAAAGAACCAAGCCGTTCTCTTATAGTCATCCCAAGTAACAATTATTCCAAAAGCCCCATGATTGAACCCTTCGTCAAAAGGCCCCGTCATCCCCGCCTTAGCGGATGACGGTTTTATATTTGGAATGAGTATAACCTATTCTAGGGCATTTTTATCGTGTTCCCAGCGCACGGAATTGATATGATTACGTCTCTCCCAACCTTCAAACAAGGTTCCCGAATGAAACGCGCGATCCTATTTCTTTTTAGCCTCTTTTTCGCCATGCCCGCAATCGCGGCAGAAGAAGTCTTCCCATGGAGCTTCCGCGCCGAAATCACAAACAGAGGCACGAAATACGAAAAATATGTCGGAGAGCTTCTCTACCGCGACACCATGGTTCCGCTAAAGGTCCGTCGGCTGGTCACGCCCATAGGATCATATCAGGCCGAGGAAGCTCGCGGATGGATCAAAGTGCCCGGTCTGCCCACGTCTCCCGCAGCATCCGTATTTTTCCACGAAGACAAGCTTGACGGCAACCATTGGTATCGCGGCGGCAAATGGATGGATACGCCGCGCGAATGGGTCTATGCGCCAAAATACGGATATTGGGTCGACCCCGAATATTTCGAAGACTTTGCCGACACCGTCTTGGCGGAACTTCCAACTCCCGAAAGAACCTCATTCATCGAACTTGGCAAAGCGCCAGAAGGCGAAGCTCGCCCCACCCCGTCGATGAGCGTTTTTGAATATCGGGCATATACGGCACAAGACGACGGCAAAATAGTCCGCGGGACGTTGCTCTACAACGGCAAGGAGCTTCAGTCGTTAGGGACTATCCGCACGCCCATCGGTACATACCGGCATCTAGTCGCAGGCGAACCCAAAGGCTGGTTCCCGATCGACGATGTCTGGACAAAGGAAACCCCCATACCGATTTCGCAAGCAGAACTTTCTTCTGGCAACTACCGAGGCCCGCGTCGCGCAGGCACGCCCGGCGATTGGTGCTATTCCCCAATGACCGATGCATGGTTTTCGCCGGACAGATTGAACTGATGCCTCAATCGCCGCGCCCCATCTCCCAGACCTTTCCATGCGGGCCGTTTCATAGGCTTGTTGGCATGATATTTTCCTAAGCGCGCGCCGCAATCTTCTTGGAAGCGCCTTCCTCAAGCGTGGCGCAGATATCCACGGCATCGCGCGCGATCACAAGCTCTTCGTTCGTCGGAACGACAAAAATCTTCACGCTCGATCCATCGACGCTGATTTCCTTTTCCTTACCGCGAACGCCGTTTTTATCGGCGTCAAGTCGCGCGCCAAGGAATTCAAGCCCCTCGCAAATCCGCGCGCGCATGCTGATGGAGTTTTCGCCCAACCCAGCCGTAAAGACGATAGCGTCAACACCGCCCATAGCGGCCGCATAGCTGCCGATAAATTTGCGAACGCGATAGCAATAAACGTCCAACGCGATCGCCGCGCGTTCGACGCCGCGCGCGGCGGCGTCTTCGATATCGCGAACGTCGTTCGAAACGCCCGAAAGCCCTAAAAGCCCGGATTTTTTGTTCATATAGTCGTCCATAAGTTCGGGCGTCATGTCCATCTTTTTCATCAAAAACGGAACGATAGCAGGATCGATTTCGCCGCATCGCGTCCCCATGACAAGGCCTTCAAGCGGCGTAAGCCCCATGCTCGTATCGACGCATCGGCCGCATTTGACAGCGGCAATGCTCGCGCCGTTGCCGAGATGGCACGTAATCAAGCGCAAATCGTTGCGCCCGAGAATTTGAGCGGTGCGCTGGGAAACGTAGCGATGAGACGTTCCGTGGAACCCATACCTCCTGATATTGAATTTTTCGTACGCCTCGTACGGCAGCGCATAAAGATACGCGTAAGAAGGCATCGTCTGATGAAAGCCCGTATCGAACACTGCGATTTGCGGAACGCCGGGAATCAAATCGGCGCAAGCGTTAATGCCGAGAATATTCGGCGGATTATGCAAGGGCCCCAATTCGACGCATTCCTCAACCACCCTCATGACTTCCGGCGTAATCAGCACAGAGTCGCTGAATTTCTTTCCGCCATGAAGGACGCGATGACCGACGGCTGAAATCCTGTCCAAGCTGTCAATAACGCCGTTATCCGCATCGACAAGCGCGTCAAGGACCATTTGAATTCCGACGCTATGATTGTCGATTTTCGTGCAAACCGTGACCTCATTTTTATTCGCCGGTTTGTGGTTCAAAGAAGCCTTATCCATACCGATCCGTTCCACAAGGCCTTTCGCCAAAACGGATTCATCTGTCATATCGAAAAGTTGGTATTTAATCGACGAACTACCGCAATTAATAACGAGAACCATCATAGATAGCAGCTCCTAAGGAATGGGGTTGCGATGGAATTGAACCAGAAAAGGCTAGTGTCGAAAGACGCGAGGGAACCCTCGCCACATTTGGGTTAACCGAATGCTAAACGGCGACGCAAGGCAAATTTGCATAGACAAACAAGGCGATATGCAAATTGCTGCGATGCACTAAACAAAAAAACGCTTCTTTTAAAAGCGGAAAACCGTATTTTTTCTAACAAAACCGGCCATTTTTAAATATCGAATATTTTTAAGCCGCGCCTATGTTGCGCCGCACTTCTTGCAGCGCACCAAAGCCGGTTTGTTCGGAAATATGCGTGAGAAATTTCCGATGCTATAAGGCACAAAACGGAATTCGCCCAGACAACGGCTCAAAATTTCGATTCGAAAAAATGACGCCGCAGAAAGCACAAGCCAATTTACAATGAGCATCATAACAACGGCCTTAAGAAAAATGACTCCTCGTCAACAAAAGTCCCCATCGCATCTTTCAACCCGGACTTTCTTCGTTTGCCCCACACTCTTCGATGGCAAGTTCTCTGGCGCGCACATAGTCGGTTTTCCCCGATCCCAGAATCGGGATTCCGGCTACGCGAATAATTTTGCGCGGCAGCGAAAGCTCCGTCAGTCCATGAAGACGAAAATGATCCAATAGCACGTCAGGATCAACGTCATCGGATTCAGTCAGCAATACGACCATCTCTCCCTTGCGCGCGTTAGGAACGCCAACTGCGACATGCCGTACGCCGGGCCATACGGAGGTAATCACGGACTCAACAGCGGCGAGAGAAACCATTTCGCCCGCAATTTTCGCAAACCTCTTCGTGCGCCCCAGAAGCGTAACAAACCCTGCCTCATCGATCGAAACGACATCGCCTGTGTTGTACCAACCGTCCTTGACCGGTTGAATGACGCCTGGCTCTTTATAATGAATATACCCCAGCATAACGTTTGGCCCCTTAACGACCAACTCCGCACCGTCCTTGATGCCATCGACGGGGTTTAATTGCACCTGAATGCAAGGAAGCACGCAGCCGATGCTCCCGCCTTTGTAATACATCGCCGAGTTCATGGTAATGACCGGAGAAGCCTCCGTCGTTCCATATCCCTCAAAGAGCCTGACTCCAAATTTTTCGGCCCAAACGCGACGCGTTTCGGCCTTAATCTTCTCAGCGCCGCCGACAGCAAACCGCAAGAAATACAGATCGTGCGGATGCGCATTACGCGCATAGTTAATCAAGAACGTGTCCGTTCCCAAAAGCATAGTCGCGCCCGTATCGTAAATAAGCTCGGGGATTTCATGGTAATGCAAAGGCGACGGATACAAAAACGCCTTGGCCCCATAAAGCAGAGGCATAAAAACGCCCAGCGTCAACCCGAACGAATGGAACATCGGCAAACAAGCAAAAGCCTTATCGCGCGCCGCAAATCCCATCCGCGCGCCAGACTGAAACGCGTTAGAGACGATATTGCGATGGCTCAGCGCGACGCCCTTCGGATTTCCTTCCGTCCCCGACGTAAACAAAACCAAAGCGGGATCGTCGGCTCTTTGAGACAACGGGCCGCTGACCCAGCTTGGCGGCATCAAGCTTTTCCAAAACGCCGCAAATCGATCAAGCGCCGACACCGAGGCGATCAGATCCTCGTAATAAATTATAGCGACCCCCTTGGCGCGCAGGGCGTCAACGATCAAAGCCGGGCCGCCCTCCGCCGTAAAAGCCTTTGACGTCACGACCGTTTTAATAACAGCCGTGCCGCAAGCCTGCGCGCTACGTTCGGGGCCCGAGGAAAAATTAATCATCGCGACCGTTGATCCCAGCGCCTGAATGGCAAACAAAGAAACGGCATTGGAAAGAACATTAGGCATCATCAACCCGATGACCCGCTCGCGCTCATTCATTCGCCGGTTCAACGCACGCGCCAGCGCAAAAAATGCCCGGACGAAAGAGTCATGCGTCAAAGGCTTGCGCGAAATATCCTCAAGGCAATATCCGCTCCCGCCGCGTATGGGGCGCGTCGAAAGCACATGATGCAAAATGGTCTTATAGTCTATGCACTCGACCAGCATGCGTTCCATAATATTGTAAAGCTGGTTGCCCGCAGCAATGCGGCGTTGATGGCCTTTGACGCTGTCCGGCAAACGGAGTTTTTCTGCTGGCAAAACAGTTAGCGTAATTTTCGGGAAGATCCTCCGCCGCACAACCCCACCAAGTTTCGAAAAATACGAATATTCGACCCCATCGATTTTAATCGGCAAAATAGCCGCATCGGCCTTGTCCGCGATCATGCCGGGGCTTTCGTAAATTTTCATCAAAGCGCCGGTCGTCGTCGGTCGCCCTTCCGGGAATATCATGCACGTGCGCCCCTGTTTCAAAGCGTCGATCATGATCTTGGCCGTCATCGGATTGGATTGATCCAGCGAACAGTCGCTACCAATCCGCCAATAGGGTTTCAACCACCAACGATGAGCAATGCCCGCATGCGTTGCGAACAAAATCCGCCCCGGCAAAAGAGCCGACAGGACGACCGCATCAAGGGTCGAAACATGATTGGCGACGATCAAAACACGCGGCCCAGCATTGACCAGATTTTCAAGTCCCCTAACCTCTGCGCGGAAAAATAATCGCAACGCAAAACGCACAAGGAAAAACGGAAGAACCCTTTGCAACCAATGTAAGACAGGCATGGAGACGATCTTCAAAAAAGGTGAATGCGAAAAAGGACCATAAACCAATTAAGGCTTTCGGTGGAACAGAGCAACGATTCTGCAACAGGAATCACGTTTAAAAAGCAGAAATATGTCAAAGAATATTGTATTTGTAACTCTTGTAAAACTCCACACTTGCCCTGACAGACGCATCAGGCGGCGGACTGGCTCCACGATTACAATTATGTGCGCCCCCCATAGCAGCTTGAAATATCTAACGCCGATAGAGTTTCTCAAACGGCAAGAAACTGACGATCGCTCCGTCAGCCTCTTGCCGCCCTCAACCACAGGTTCTATATTTCCAAAAGATTCAACCTGCCGCTGGTGCATAAACGGGGAGCAGGTCACCATCTTGCGTCAGGATAAACTGAATCCAGCTGACTGGCTAACTGTTAAAATTCGCAGTTTGATCCTATTATCGGGGATTTACTCGTCGCAAACCTATGACAAAATAACTATATGATAACGTTGGCGAATACTTCAATAACGCGCCCCATTTGAGAAGAACGTCATGCACGTTCTCGTTCGAAACACAGTTGCTTCCTTCCACCATTTTTCTGACCCGGTCGGGTTCTATGCCACAATGCTGATTTTGTTCGCGCTGTCTGCTGAGTTTAACGTGGCAGATTGCGCACTTTTTCCGGCAGAAAAGAGGGATGAAAACATATCTTGGATTGAGGCAAGCGCGGAGTCTCTTTTCGCGCCTTTGTAGCGTTTGGAGATGAAAAGACCGTCCTCTTTATCCGACGATTCGTCGAAGCCGTTGGCGTCGGAAGTTGAGCGCGTAAAACTCCAGCTTGAAACGTTGCCATCGGCGTCGACGGAAACGCCGCTGGAAACCAGTTCCATTCCATTTTGCTTCACCTTGTCTTCAAACCAACCTTGCGCGGCGGCAAGGCCACCGAGAATTTCTTGACCTTTGGCTGCAATTTCGGGGTCTGACTCCATCTTTCTAAGAAAAGCAGGAGAGATAGAGACGCTGGCCTTAGGAAATTGCGAAACAAACTGACTAATTTGTTCTTTGACTTGAGATGCCAATTCTTTTCCGTCCGACGAACACTCTTGGAACGCACCCACGGATGAAACTGAATTCGATGCAATCGCGCCAACCATGATAAGACTCCTCTTTGGTTTATAAAGGATCGGAAGAAATATCGTTTTGCTGCGCCATCTGCTGCGCTAAAAAGGCAGCATGCGCTTGCTTAATTTGCGCCAGTTGCGCATAGCGTGGGTCACGCGTCAATGCGGCGGAATCGACAACGGCTTTGGTTTGAGAGACGGCGTTATACGCGCTTTGCGAAATGGCAGTTGAAAGCTTAACGACTTTTCCGCCGAGTTTTTCGGCAATTTTTTCCGCCCGAATCTGCGCCAATTCCGGACCACTGGTTACGCTCGACAAGGCATCGGCTTCTTCAACCGCATAGGAAAATGCCCCTGCAAGGGCGTTCGATGTTTTTGTCCAACCATGGTTATCAATCTCGACAACGACCTTGCCGTTAACCACGATGTTCGCATAGCCCGCATAGGCTGGATTCCCATTCGTTTCTGGCATTCGCGAATGCTCAAGCGTCAGCATGTCTTCCAAAGCATTCATCACCTGATTAAACAAATCTTCGGGCGCTTCGGCAAGCGAAACGGCTTTCAAAGAAGTGGCAACTGGACGAACGGAAGATAAGTCAATTCGATAGGCGGCATCGGTCATGGAAAACTCCTGTGGAAAGTTCATCGCAAAGCATGCAAACGCCGTGCCGCTTTTGCGCGCATCTCCTCTTGGCTTTGTGAAAGTTGGTGGGAACTTTCCCGGCTTTGGATCGGCCGGACTTATTCGACACTTAGATATTTATGGTTTTCCTTTTTACTATTTTCTTGTATGAACCCCGCGAAGGTAATAACCCTTTACGCTTATCTGAAAGATTTTTTCCATTGATTTGGTTGAGGAGGTACTGAAAATGGCTTTGTCCACCGTTTTGGGGTTTCCGCGCATCGGCGCGCAGCGCGAGTTGAAGTTTGCCCTTGAGAATTTCTGGAAGAGCGACATTAAGGAAGCCGATCTGCTGAGGACGGCCGAGAACATTCGTTTAACCCATTGGCAGAAGCAGGTGGCGGCGGGGATCGATCTGTTGCCGTCGAACGATTTTTCATTCTATGACCAGACGCTCGATACGTCCTGCCTTTTGGGCGTCGTGCCAAAACGCTATGGCACGGCCAAGCAAGTCGATTTGAAGACCTATTTCGCCATGGCGCGTGGGCTTCAAGATAAGAAGACCGATGTCGAAGCTTCGGAAATGACAAAGTGGTTCGATACCAACTATCATTATATCGTTCCGGAATTTGCCAAGAACCAGAAGTTCCGTATTTCCACGACAAAAATTTTCGACGAGTTTCAGGAGGCCAAGGATCACAGTCTTTTGACCCGCCCTGTTCTGGTCGGCCCCCTGACCTATTTGATGATCGGCAAGGGCACGAGCGAGAACAATCTCGATCTTCTGGACAGCATTTTGCCCGTTTACGAGGATATTCTCGGCTGTCTGGAGGTCATGGGCGCAGACTGGGTTCAGCTGGACGAGCCCGTGCTGGCCATGGATTTGAGCAACGCCGAGCGCGCGGCTTTCGTCAAGGCTTATAAGCGACTGCGCAAGGCAACCGACGCAGGGATTTTCCTTACAAGCTATTTCGGCGCTTACGGCGATAATGCCGATACCGTCTTGAAGCTGCCTGTCGATGCACTGCATATGGATTTGACGCGCGGACGCGCCGACTTTGACAAGATCGTCGCCAAGGCGCCGAAAGATATGATCCTTTCGCTGGGCGTCGTAGATGGACGCAACATTTGGCGCAACGATTTGTCGGCGTCACTTAAGTTGATCGAAAAAGCCGCAAAAAAGAGAGGAAGTGAGAATATTTGGATTTCCTCGTCGTGTTCGCTTTTGCATACGCCTTACGATTTGGCGTTTGAGACAGCGTTGGATCCGGAAATCAAGAACTGGATGGCGTTCGGCCAACAGAAGATGGAAGAAATCGCCGCGCTCACTCGCGGGATCAACGAAGGACGGGCGGCCATTGCCGACGCTCTGGAAGCGAGCGATGCGGCCATCGCGTCGCGCAAAGCGTCGCCGCGCTTGCATCGCGCGGATGTCGCCGCGCGCATGAAGCAACAGCCGTTGAAGAGCGCCGGGCGCGCCGAGCCGTATAAGGAACGAAAAATCGCTCAGGACAAGGCTTTTGGCTTGCCTTTGTATCCGACGACCACCATCGGATCGTTCCCGCAGACGCCTGACGTCCGCAGAATGCGCCTTGCGTTGAAGCAGAACAAGATTTCGCAGAAGGTCTATGACGCTTTTATCGAAGAGCAGATTAAGGACGTTATCGATACTCAGAACGAAATCGGCCTTGACGTTTTGGTGCATGGCGAATTCGAACGTAACGACATGGTCGAGTACTTCGGCGAGCGCTTGGACGGCTTTACCTTTACGAAAAACGGATGGGTTCAGTCTTATGGATCGCGTTGCGTCAAGCCGCCAGTCATTTACGGCGACGTCGCGCGGCCCCAGCCTATGACCGTCGCGTGGTCTTCCTATGCCAAGAGCCTTTCGGACAAGCCCGTTAAGGGTATGCTGACGGGACCTGTGACCATTTTGCAGTGGTCGTTTGTGCGCGACGATCAGCCGCGCCGCGATACGACGCATCAGATCGCGCTGGCTTTGTTGGACGAAGTGCTGGATCTCGAAAAGGCCGGGATTAGGATTATTCAGATCGACGAGCCCGCTTTCCGCGAAGGTTTGCCGTTGCGTGGCGCGGACGAAAAGGCCTATCTGACGTGGGCGACACAGGCGTTTAGGCTGTCATCAACCGGCGTTATGAAAGACACGCAGATCCACACGCATATGTGCTATTGCGAGTTCAACGATATCATTCCGTGGATTAAGGCGATGGACGCCGATGTTATTTCGATCGAGGCTAGCCGTTCCAAGATGGAACTGCTGGGCGCGTTCATTAACTTCAAGTATCCGATGGGAATCGGACCGGGCGTTTACGACATTCACAGCCCGCGCGTGCCTTCGGTTGCGGAAATGGTCGCGTTGCTTGAACGCGCGTCTAGGAGGCTTGCTTCGTCGCAGCTTTGGGTCAATCCGGATTGCGGGCTGAAAACCCGCGCTTGGCCCGAAACGAAGGCCGCTTTGAAAAACATGGTCGCGGCAGCCAAGAAGATGCGTTCGGGCAAAAAGGCCTAGCAATCGCGCTGCTTGGGTGATCGCTTGGGAATAGACGGAATCCGGTCGAGAAACGGAAATATAGCCGCTTAGGCGTGTCCGTTTTATGACAAGAGCGTTAAACATTTTGTTGTTTCGGTCTTTGCTGAAAGGCAAACTGGATCCCCGCCTTCGCGGGATGACGAAAGCGGGAAACGGCGATGACGGCTGTTTCTTTTCTTGTCAGTTCATGGCAGTCGGCGTTTATTTCGCTTTTTCTTCCAAGGAGGGTTTATGACAGAGCAGGCTCTTCGGTTTAGTCTTGAGGTTTTTCCGCCGCGTACGGACGCGGGTATAGAGAAATTGCTGAAAACAGTTGACGCTTATACGGCGTTCAACCCCTCTTATCTGACGGTTACTTTCGGCGCGGGCGGGTCCGAGGAAACTGTCGATTATGCCCGCACTGTCGTTAAAAAAATTGCGGAACGCACATATTTGCCCGTTGCAGCGCATATTACGTTCGCCAATCACAGCAAAAAGGATATTGATGCGATCCTTGAAAGTTTTTGGCAGGATGGCGTTCGGCATATCGTCGCGCTGCGTGGAAACATGCTGGGCCAGGATGGGCCGTTTAAGCCTTATCCGGATGGATATGAGACGACTTACGAGTTCATTGCCGCCGTCAGGGCCAGATATCCCGAACTTAAAATTTCGGTCGCGGGGTATCCGGAAATGCATCCGGAATCGCCTGACGCCGATTTCGATATCGATCACTTGAAGAAAAAGCTCGATGCCGGCGGCAACGAGGTTTTGACTCAGTTTTTCTTCGATCCGGAGATTTTCTTGCGTTGGAGGGACAGGGTCGCCGCACACGGCGTGACGAAACCTTTGATTCCGGGATTGTTGCCGATTCATAACTTTTCAAAGATGTTGTCCTTCGCCAAGAAGTGCAATACGGCCGTTCCGCCCTTTTTGCACAAGATGTTCGATGACGTCGCGCCAGACAGTCTCGATCACAAACTGCTGGCGATGAATGTTCTTTCGCATCAGATCACGCGGTTGATTACCGAGGGCGTCACGGATTTCCATTTTTATACGCTCAACGATACGCTTCTGACGCGGCATCTGTGCCAATGGCTGCGGGCGGCATATTAGAACTTGCACCCTTTTGGAATTTTGCGTGTCAAAATATTGCGTTATTTAACTATATCCTACGCTCTATCTTGGAAAAATGTTGCAGGAAAGTAACGTGAAGCTTGCTTTTGGGGGGTAGGCGGGGGTAATCGTTTCTTGGTAAACTCTTAAAATGCTATAGGTGAGGGCTGATTCCTTGGGCAAACAGGTCTGCTTAAGGACGTCTTAATGGGAGAATAACTTGACTGCACCGCCGAGATCCACGCCGATTGGCAGGGAATCGCGCCAAGAAGGTATCGCCAAGGTTTGCGAGGTCGAGGCCGAGGACGTCAAGGTCCCTCCGGGTCGGCCTGTGACCCCCCTGCTCGATACGGTTTGGCTTCCTGAAGATCTGCGCAAGCTAAAGCCTGAGCAACTGCAACAGGTTGCCAACGAGCTGCGCGCGGAGACCATTGATGCCGTTTCCGTTACCGGCGGCCATTTAGGGTCAGGGCTGGGCGTTGTAGAACTTACCGTTGCGCTCCATTACGTTTTTAACACGCCCGAAGATGCCATTATTTGGGATGTCAGCCATCAGACCTATCCTCATAAGATCCTTACCGGTCGCAGAGATAGGATTCGCACGCTGCGGCAGGGAGGCGGTCTTTCCGGATTTGCCAAGCGGGCCGAAAGTCCTTATGACGCTTTTGGCGCTGGGCATAGTTCGACATCCATTTCCGCCGCTTGCGGGTTTGCCATCGGACGCGATTTCAAGAAGAAAAAAAACAACGTCGTTGCCGTTATCGGCGACGGCTCGATCAGCGCAGGCATGGCTTATGAAGCGCTGAACAACGCAGGAGCTTCCAATTCCCGCATGATCGTTATTCTTAACGATAACGATATGTCGATCTCTCCGCCAACGGGAGCGATGAGCGCTTATTTATCGCGCATTGTGTCATCGAAGGAATACAGAGGATTGCGCTCGGTCGCGAAGGAGTTCGCCAAGCTGTTTCCTCGCCGCTTGACCGAGGCCGCACGGAAAGCCGAGCATTATGCGCGCGGCATGGTTACTGGCGGCACGTTGTTCGAGGAATTTGGATTCTATTATGTTGGGCCTATTGATGGGCACAATCTTGAACATCTTGTTCCTGTTTTGGAAAACGTGCGCGACGATCCTGTGGGCGGACCGGTTTTGATCCACATCGTTACCGAAAAAGGCAAGGGGTATACGCCTGCCGAAAACGCAGCGGATAAACTTCATGCGGTGTTGCCGCACTTTAACGTCGTTAAGTCCGAAGAGGAAAAGGCTGTCGAGAAGCCAAAGCTTTCGAAACCGACTTTTACGAAAATTTTTTCGGAAACTCTTGTGACCGAGGCGTTGCGAGATGACAAGATCCTTGCCATTACGGCGGCTATGGCTGGCGGGACAGGCCTTGACGCATTCAGCAGAAAATTTCCCGATCGCTTTTTTGACGTCGGCATTGCCGAGCAACATGCCGTAACGTTTTCGGCCGGGCTGGCGTGCGAAGGGTTTAAGCCATTTTGCGCCATTTATTCCAGCTTTATGCAACGCGCTTACGATCAGCTGGCCCACGATGTCGTTTTGCAGAAACTTCCGGTTCGCTTTATTTTGGATCGCGCGGGACTTGTTGGCGGCGACGGAGCGACCCATGCCGGAGCGTTCGATTTAGCTTTTCTTTCTTGTTTGCCCGATATCGTTATCATGGCGCCATCGGACGAGGCCGAGTTGGTTCATATGATTGCAACCGCCGCCGAAACCGATGATTTGCCCACGGTCGTGCGTTTTCCGCGCGGCGAGGGAATCGGCGCGGCGCGGCCTGAGCGCGGGACTGTTCTACCTATCGGCAAGGGCCGGATTATCCGGGAAGGCTCGAAGATCGCCCTGCTTAATCTGGGCGCGCGGATGGGCGAATGCCTAAAGGCGGCTGAGATGCTTGAGGCTCGCGGATTCGGAACGACGATTGCCGATATGCGCTTTGCAAAGCCTTTGGATTACAATTTGATCTCTCGTATTGCTAACGAGCATGAGGTTTTGATTACGATTGAGGAAGGATCTGCCGGAGGATTCGGGAGCCACGTGCTACATTTCTTGGCCAACAAGGGGGCTTTCGATCATGGGCTTAAGATTAGGTCCATGACGTTACCCGACTCTTTCCAAAGTCAGGACACGATGTTTAAGCAATACGAGGCTGCGGGATTGAACGCGCGTCATATCGTCGCCAAGGCTTTGGAGGCTTTGGGCGTGGATGAGAAGGAGATCGCGGCTGCCGTAGTTAGGGCGTAAGGGAGATGGGCGCAAGAAGTCTGTTCACAAGACCGTTGGCATTAGTCGTGTTTAGAAATCCGAACCTAATCTTTTTTGATCATATGAGGAAAACTATGGGATTGTTTTTTCGGTTGGCAACGGCTTTTGTTTGTTTCCTGTTCGTAACGCCCGCGCAGGCGGAATCGGGGGCGCAGGTTGTCGTTAAGACATTTTACGACCAGCTTGTTTCTACGATGAAACAGGGAGAGAAGCTCGGGTTTTCGGGAAGATTTAAAAAGCTTTCTCCTGCCGTTCAGGACGCTTTCAATCTGCCACTGATGGCGCGCGCTTCCGTCGGATCAAGTTGGGCGGATGCGTCTGCGGCGCAGAAAAAAGAAATTATCGCCGCTTTCTCGACGTTCAGCATTTCCTCTTATGCCAGCAGATTTGCCGCGTACAACGGCGAGACGTTCGTTGTGACGGGCGAAAAGGCTTCAGGAAAGGACATTATTGTCAAAACCGTGTTGAAACCAAAGGATGGGGCTCCCGTTTCCCTTAACTATTTGATGCGCCGCGACGGAAAGAAGAAATACCGTATTGTCGACGTTTTTCTTAACGGCACGATTAGCGAATTGGCAACCCGTCGCAGCGAATTTTCATCGATCGCGCGAAATGATGGCATTCCTACGCTGATAAAATCACTTCAGGATAAAGCCAAGAAGATGGAGATGCCTTGATTTCCGCAATGTCTCGGTTATAGAAGAGATATCTGGTATTCGGGAAAGCTTTCTTCCTTCAATGCGCTTTTTCCCGAATCCCGAATCCCAAGCCCCGATTTCCATGTTTCGCCGCCTCGTCCCCGTCACCGTTATCGTTCTTCTTGCCAACTTTGCCGTTTGGGCTTTGGTGAACCAAAGCGTTTCGGAACGCGCGTGGGGCGGCGTTATTAACGGGCTTTCCTATAGCGGCTATCAGGCCGGGGACGCGGATAACAGAAAATCCGACGAAGAAATAGACCGAGACATGGCCGCGCTGGAGGGACAGACCGTTTCCGTCCGCACATATGGCGTCAGCGATGGACTTGATCGGATTCCGGGCATCGCTGCCAAGCATGGACTGGATGTCAATCTGGGCGCGTGGCTTTCCCGCGACGAAGCAAAAAACAGGGAGGAAGTCGCGCGCGCCGTTTCCGTCGCTCGAGCGAATCCGAACGTCAGGAAGTTGACCATCGGAAACGAAGCTCTTTTGCGCACGGATCTGACCATCGATCAGATTGTCGAACATTTGGAGACAACGCGGCGGCAGATCGACATTCCGGTTTCGACGGCAGAACCTTGGCATATTTGGCTAAAATATCCTCGGCTGGCGGATAGCGTCGATTTTGTTACCGTTCATATTCTCCCCTATTGGGAAGGCGTTCCGGCGGACGGCGCGCTGGGCTATGTTATGTACCGTTATCGGCAACTCGAGGCGGCGTTTCCGAACAAGCATATTTTTATCGGCGAAGTCGGTTGGCCTAGCGAAGGGCAATGGGTCAAGGGAGCCGAGCCTTCTCTAATTAACGAAGCGAAATTTATTCGCGACTTTTTAAACGTCGCAAGCGCGGAACGGCTTGATTACTCCATCGTCGAAGCATTCGATGCGCCGTGGAAGCGCGGCATCGAAGGAACGGTCGGGGCGCATTGGGGACTGTGGGACTCTAATTTGAAGCCCAAGTTTAAGATGAGCGGATCCATCGCGGAGTCGTCGCGCTGGCTGGAGGGGTATCTTATCGCGTCGCTGATCGCGTTCGGCCCGATTCAGTGGTTTGTTCGTCGTAAGAGCTATTTGAATTTTAAAGGACAGGTGTTTTATGCCGGGTTGATACAGGCTGTCGCCAGCATTTTTGTTTGGGCGATTATGGCCGCACTGGCAGAGCGCATTTTGACGACTAATTTTGTCGCCTGGGTCGCTTTGCTGGGCGCTCAGTTTGTTTTGCTCGCGCTGCTTTTGGTCGACGGGTTCGAGCTGACCGAGGTTTTGTGGGCGCGCGAACGGCGGCGCGCGTTCGAGCCTTATAAGGATTGGGCGCCTCCGCCGGATGCGCCAAAGGTTTCGATCCATGTGCCCTGCTATAACGAGCCGCCGCAGATGGTTATGGATACGCTCGATGCGCTGGCGAGGCTCGATTATCCGAACTTTGAGGTTTTAGTCGTCGACAATAACACGAAGGACGACGCGGTTTGGAAGCCGATTGAGGCTTATTGCGAAAAGCTGGGGTCGCGCTTTAGGTTCTTTCATTTGCCCAAATGGCCCGGGTTTAAGGCTGGCGCGTTGAACTTCGCGCTGGATCAGACAGCGCCAGACGCGGCGATCGTAGGCGTCATTGACAGCGATTATGTCGTGAATCCGGATTGGCTGCGATCAACCGTTCCTTACTTTGCACGACCCGAGGTGGCTTTCGTTCAGGCACCGCAGGATTATCGCGACGAGAAGGAAAATGCTTTTAAGCGCATGTGCTACTGGGAATATGCGGGGTTCTTTCATATTGGCATGGTTCAACGCAACGAGCGCAACGCCATTATTCAGCACGGGACGATGACCTTGATACGCAAGACGGCGTTGCAAAGCGCTGGGCACTGGTCGGAATGGTGCATTTGCGAGGATGCAGAGCTTGGGCTTCGGTTGTTCGAGAACGGATACGAAGCCGTTTATATGAACCATTCTTTTGGCAAGGGGCTAATGCCCGACAGCTTTAGCGCTTATAAGACTCAGAGGTTCCGGTGGGCTTATGGAGCGGCCCAAATTTTAAAACAGCATTGGCACGCGCTTTCAGAAGGAAGCCGCTTGACGCGCGGGCAGCGGTATTTTTTCGTTTCAGGCTGGCTACCGTGGTTTGCGGATGCGGCGCATATCGTTTTTGCCTTCGCGGCAATTATATGGTCGGTATTGCTGCTGTTCCGTCTTGTAGAATTTCCTCCGGCCGTTTTCCTTGTGCCGACGCTGAGCGTTTTCGTCTTTAAGATCGCAGCTGCGTTCATTTTATATCGCGCGCGACTCACGTGCGGATGGAAGGACAGAATTGGCGCGGCCATTGCGGGTATGGCACTTTCGCATGCCGTTGCGCGGGCTATGTGGCAGGGAATGTTTACGTCGGACAAGCCGTTCTTTCGGACGCCGAAATGTGCCGACAAAGCCCCCGTTTTACAGGCGTTGTTGATGGCCAAGGAAGAGTTTGCGCTGCTTGTGCTTTTGATTGGGTGCGCGCTCGGCGTTTTGTGGACATTCGAAATCCAAAATCACAATGCGGATTTGTGGGCCGGTATGCTGATGGTTCAGACGCTCCCCTATTGGTCTGCCGTTATTTTGGCGGGCATCAATGCGTGGCCGAAGAGTAAACGGATGTCGCTTTTCTGCATTCCGAAATTTATGAAAACGGGATCGCCATCTTCCTCGCGCGCCAAGAGTTCGGAGAACGAGATGCGAGAATAGTGAAGCGAAGAGGTCGCTCTCGGCATCACAGCGCGTAGTCGAAAGCTATTGTGTATCTTTCTTGGGGATTTCCTCTGCAATTTGCGAGGTTTGTCGGCTTGTAATAAGTCCAGCCCTCGGGCGCTGCGGACGGCAAGATGAGCGTATTGTTTATTCTTACGCCAACGGGGCAACCGGCATTTGCCGTAACGACCCCGCCTACCGACGAAGCTTCGCATGCAATCCCGCTTAAGACCAGTTTTTCGCACGGACCTGTATTGCGAACGTTTGAGAACGTTATCCGGAATTGTCTGGTTGTGACTGCCGTTATTGTCACATCCGTCGCCCATGGCGTTCTGACCGTGTTGTTCGTCCTTATATAATCCTGCGGAATAACGCCAGCCGTAACAAGCTGGGCCGTTACGTCGCCAGCTGCCAAAAAGGGCTGGCCTCGGTCAAGGATGTTCTGTTTGATCGTCTGGAGTTCGGCTATGGCGTCGGCCACCGTGCTTTGCGAACGAACTGTGGCGGCAACGCCCCAGATCCCTCCGATAAGGGCGGCACCTACAGCCAAGACGACGGCCATTTCCGTCAGCGTAAAACCGCAGCTTTTTCCGTTATGGATAATCGGCTTGTTTTGCATGAATCGAGACTCCTTTTTCATTGCGCCAGCTTGAAGTACCAATCGATGGGCGGGGAGGTCTTGCTATTTGCCGGAGGAAGGCAATTATCTCTCGCAAGCTGGGCCGTCATTTCGGCTCGGGTTTGAGTCTGCTCGTTAAAAAGCGTTACATTATTGATTTGGTATAGGCCAATTCCTCTGGCCGCCCTTGACGTGTCCATGAGCATGCGTATGCAGGCCGGTTGGGGTATGCCGCCAAAGCGCACTTGTACCCTTGCGGGCGTGTTGCCGTTTATTCCCAATATATATACCGTTACCTCACCGCTCCATGGATTGTAGGCGGTTGTATTGTTGGGAATCTGGTTTACGTCTCTGGTTTGCGTAGCGGTCAGGTTTCTAAACATTCCGATAGGGAATATCCCCGTTCTTGGAAAAAGTTGAACAGAGGCCGCGTTCGTCGGAACGCTTTGGCCGCTGTAGTACGCGCGCACGTTGCTAACGATGTCGTAAAGCTCTGTTGTCGCTTCGTTGGCTTTTGCCTGCACGCCCGGGCTCGATGACACGGATATGACCAAGCCTATGATCGCGGCTATCACTGCCAGAACAACGACAGTTTCGGTTAGCGTAAAGCCGCGACGTTTTTGACGTTTTTGAGACATCTTTTATGCTCCTTTTTTTCAAGGCCCGATCATAATTGCTTCAGCGAATAGCCTTCGAGCCGCCACATCGCGGGAATAGCGCGGTCGATTCCGGGTTCATAAAACTCGACATAGAGAGAGTTGTGGCTTTCGTAGGCTTGGTATTCGCGCGTGCAGTTTTCAATATCGAGCAACTTGCTTCCCATAGGGTCCAAAACAAGAACGTGATTTTTATAGTAGCATCCGTTGATGCTAATGGGGTCGTAGGTCGTTAGGATGACCGCGTCTTCGTCTCCAAGATTGAAGGTTTCGGAAACGCCGATCACCGAAGTCTGTCCGTTGACGTAGTAAAGCGTCTCGCCGTTAAAGTTCATGATATAGCGTTTGTTCGAACCGGCCCCGGATTCCTGTATTTCGATGTTCACGAAGCGGTTCGGGATGGTTTTGACTCGGTCTTTTATCGGCGGACGCGTGTTTTGGTCTACCGTGCCGTCGTAGATTTTTTCGCGCTTCTTGCGCATTTCTTTCGAATTGATGGTTGCCGCGTTGACTTTCTTTAGCTCACGCGAGGTCGCTTTATCGACGACGCCCGTTTGCTTAAGACCGTGACGGCGTTGGAAACTTGTAATTTGCTCTTTGTCACGCAGCGAGACGATTGGCGCGCGGCGTTTCTTTCTTTTCTTCTTTTTCTTCGTTTCGGGTTTCTTTTCTTCGGCAACAACTTGGCCGTCAGTCGCTTGCTCGCCGGATGCAGTCGGCGACGGCACAGCTTTGGCAGCGGGACCAGACGGTTCCGCGCTGGGAACGATAGGCGGCGGCAAGCTTGGATCGGCGCCTTGTGGCGCATTGATGATCGCTGACGGATTTGCTTGGGGCTCTTCGGCTTTGGCCGCGATTGAGGCGGCACCGATAAACAATGCGAGACAGCCGAAGGCTGCGGTTGTGGCGACTTTTCGAATTCGGTTCGTCATGGAGAACTTTGGGCTGAAATATTCGGGTTTGTCTTTCGTTTTCCTATATATCAAAATTGTTAATTATTTTATTATGTCCGGAACTTGGTCGGCCCAATTCAGCTTTTGGGCCCAATGTTAAGCTTAACACCATGAATTATCATCATATTTTTCACGCTGGGAATCTGTGCGACGTCGCGAAACATGTCGCGCTGACGCTGGCGTTGGCGCTTTTAAAAAATAAAGACAAGGGCTTTGCCGTTCTGGATACGCATGCGGGCGTTGGGTTGTACGATTTGGATGACCCTAGGGCAAAAAAAACCGGCGAGGCGGATGAGGGCATTAAGCGTCTTTTAGAGACCCCTGCCCGACCTGAGATTGCGGATTATTTTGCGGTTTTAAAAAAAATGAATCCGCTTTGGGACGGCAAAGGCCGCGAAGGGTTTCGGGTTTATCCGGGATCGCCGCTGTTTATTTTTCATTCGTTACGGGAACAGGATCGGTTGATCGCGTGTGAGCTGAATCCGGATGAGGCCGAGGCTTTGCGCGCGCATGCGCCTGCCGATGCGCGAATTCAGGTTCATTTTAGAGACGGATATGAAGCGCTAAGCGCGTTTTTGCCTCCGCCTGAAAAGCGTGGGCTTGTGTTGATCGATCCGCCGTATGAGAAACCGGACGAATTCGAGACGTTGGCAAAAAATATCGCAAAGGCATATAAAAAATGGCCAACCGGAATTTACATGATTTGGTATCCGGTAAAGGATCTGCCTGCGATCTGGAAATTTTGCGAAACGCTGGCTGGAATAGGAATTCCGAAAATTTTGAAAGCGGAATTTGTTTATGACGAGGACGCACGCGCGGACAGGCTGACTGGAAGCGGCTTGATTGTCATTAATCCTCCATGGGGATTTGCTGAGAAACTTAAAACTGTCTTTTCCTTGTTGCATAAGGCTATGCAAACGAATTTTCAGGGAAATGAGGTTCTATGGATCGGTAACGATGCGTCTTTGCCTTATAATACCGATCCTCGATCACAGTGAAGCACCCGGAATTGCTAAAAAATCAAATAATGAAACCGGAACGATGTGAGTCTTTATTGCAACGTCGCGGAACTTATTGTTTAAGGCGCATTGACCGAGGGAATCCGCTCACTTTAAAGTGGGGTTCTCGATTCTACTCGCTGACAAAAATAAATGAAGGAAGTATGAATCCGACACCGACCGCTGTCCTTTTTCTTTCTACCGGGGATTCTGCCCGGGGCATACTGGCCGAAGCTCTGTTAAGGAACTTCGGCGGCGGGCGGTTTGTCGCATTCAGCGCCGGGTATACGCCTTTGATGCATATTCACCCGTTGGCAAAATCCATTCTGGACGATAACGGCATTTCGACCGATGGACTTCAGCCGAAAGGATGGCTCGATTTCTATCATTCGCCTCGGTCGATCCTCGTCGACGTTATCGTCACGCTTTCCGAAGAGGCTCGGCATAACTGCCCCGCTTGGCCGGGCGATCCGGTTCGCGTTCATTGGCCCGTCGACGATCCGACGCTGGCCTCAGACGCCGCTGAGAAAGAATCCCGCTTTTTGCGCTGCTTCGAAGTGCTGAGAAACCGCGTCGATTCTCTGATTAAACAACGCGCGCCAAAATCACCGGTCGAGATGATGCTGCAACTGAGAGGCATTGCAGCCGTCGTTTAAAGCGCCTTTTTATCCAGCACAATCGCGATGTGACGCATCCATCTTCCGAGCGTTTCGGAACAATGATTTCCGACCCCTGTCGCGTTCGGCCAAGTTCGGTTGGCGTATAGGTCGCACGTCGCTTCATCATCGAATTTCGGTACTATGATATATAAGGCATCGTTTTCGTGACGATTGAAGACGACGCAAATGTCTTCGTCGCTTGTGGAAAACGGGTTCTTGGCATCAGCATTCATGTAGGCGCCCATGTGGATGACAACGTTTCCTTCGTCGATAAATTGCCCTTTGATATTGCCGCTGTATAAGCACGTCGCGTAGTCGCCTGCGGGGCATGTCCATCTAATCCAATTCTGAACGTCGCGAATACGGGTCATCAGCTTTTCGTCGGACGCCGAGGGTTCGGCGGGTGGAACGATGATCGTTTGATGAACGACGGTCGGCGGCGTCACGATGATCGTTTCCATAGGCCGGGGAAATATATTCGCCCGGTGCCGGTCCGGATAGGGATTTGTCGGCGACGAATAATAGTACCATCTGCCGTTGACGATCCACCACCAGCCTTGGCGGCCTTGGTGAAAACCGTGGAACCAGCGACCGCTTTTCCATGGGTCGTTCTCCGGGAGATTAACGACAGGATTCTGCTCCGGTTCTTGGGCTTTCGCCGCAGGGACTGAGGTACTTGTCGTTTGGTCTTGGCCAATTCTATTTTCCAGAACGCGCTTGGAGGCGGCATGGGCGGGCGATATCAGGCCGACCGTTAGAAAAACGGCGGCGATCAGCAGGACGTGGATTCTTAAGGTTTTCATCTTTCGCTTCGTCATACATGATTGTCGATGCTGATAGCAATCGTCAATCAAATGGGATCGACGTAAGAATAGCCGCTTTTTCGGGAGCGATAAAGCCCTCAAGCGGGAAGTTTGTTTTGTTCGCGGGATTTCAGGAATTTAATTTTTGGGTTTTCTTCCTGGGCTCGGTTCAGATGCCATGCGTTGCGGGCAAGAAATACCGATGCGCCGTCATGGTCTTCGGCAAGACTCGTGCGGTTTGCATCCGTGAACTTTTTCAAGACGTCTTGGTCGTCGCACTCGATCCAGCGAGCCGCTGTCACGCCTGCGTCTTCAAACGTGGCTTCAAGGCCGTATTCTGCGCCGATGCGAGCCGCCAGAACTTCAAACTGCAAAGGACCGACAACGCCTACGATCCATTCGGAACCGGAGAGCGGTTTGAATACTTGCGAAGCGCCCTCTTCCGCAAAATGCTCAAGCGCGCGGCGCATGTGCTTGGCTTTCAAGGGGTCCGCGATGTGAACGCGCTGCAATAGCTCTGGCGCAAAGCTGGGAACGCCAAGGAAGCGGATGCCTTCGCCTTCGGTCAGCGTGTCGCCAATGCGCAAGCTTCCATGGTTTGGGATGCCCATAATATCGCCTGCGTAGGCGTCTTCGGCCAGTTCACGATCGCGAGCAAGAAACAATACTGCGTTATTGATCGCGATGTATTTCTGGCTGCGATGATGAAAAAGCTTCATGCCGCGCTTGTAGTGGCCCGAGCATAGGCGCACGAAGGCGATGCGGTCGCGGTGGTTGGGGTCCATGTTCGCTTGGACTTTGAACACAAAGCCGGTGACTTTTTCTTCAGCGGGGCTAACCTCGCGCGTGTCGGCTTTTTGGGAGCGCGGCGCGGGAGCGTATTCGGCCAGTCCTAAAAGAAGCTCGCGGACGCCAAAGTTGTTCACGGCGCTGCCGAAGTATACGGGCGTCATATGGCCGTTACGATAGGCTTCGGGGTCGAAGGATGGACACAGGCCGCGCGCCATTTCCACGTCTTCGCGCAGTTTTTTGGCAACATCCGCCCCCAGCAGTTCATCGAGCTTGGGGTCGGCAAGGCCGTTGCAAGCGATGCCATCCGTCAGTTTATTGCCCTTGGTGCGATCCATAAGGATCAGGCGGTCGCGGATAAGATCGTAGCAGCCTTTGAAATCGCGGCCCATGCCGATAGGCCAGCTGGCGGGCGTAACGTCAAGCGCGAGAGTTTGCTCGATTTCGCTCATCAGGTCGAAGGGATCGCGGGCTTCGCGGTCCATTTTGTTTATGAACGTCATGATCGGAACGTCGCGCAGGCGGCACACTTCGAAAAGTTTGCGGGTCTGGCTTTCGATGCCCTTGGCGGCGTCGATGACCATCACGGCGCTGTCGACGGCGGTCAAGGTTCGGTAGGTGTCTTCGGAAAAATCTTCGTGGCCGGGAGTGTCGACAAGGTTAAAACAACGGTCCGCGTAATCGAAGCTCATGACCGAAGCCGAAACTGAGATTCCGCGCTCGCGTTCAACCTTCATCCAATCAGATCGGGCCCGGCGCGCGTCACCGCGAGCCTTGACCGCGCCTGCAAGCTGGATCGCGCCTCCAAAAAGAAGAAGCTTTTCGGTCAGCGTCGTTTTGCCCGCATCGGGGTGCGCGATGATTGCAAACGTGCGGCGCCGCGCAACGATGGTTTCCAAGGATTCAGTCATAAGCGAGGGGTTGTAGCGGGTCGAAATGGTTTTGTCAGCAAATATTGGCTTTTTTCTTTAGGATTCAGCGTGGTTAACACCTATCCGTTTGATTTCCCATCTTAACTGTATGCCGAATTTTTCATGAACGCGGCGACGGACTTCTTCGCCCAGATGTTCGATCTCGGCTGCCGTCGCATGGCCGGTGTTGATGAGGAAATTGCAGTGCTTTTCGGATACCTTGGCTTGACCGATCTTGAGGCCTCTGCACCCGGCGGCTTCAATGAGTTCCCAGGATTTGCGGCCTTTGGGATCGTCATCGGGGTTGGCGAAAGTCGAGCCACAGGTTTTTTCCCCAATGGGCTGCGTCGCGCGGCGGGATTTCTGGATTTCGCGCATGCGCTCCTTGATTTCTTCGGGATCGCCTTCCTCGCCCCCCAAAAGCGTTGAAATGACTATCGCGTCTTCGGGAATTTTCGTGGCCCGATATGAAAAACCAATCTGCGACGACATTAGCGTTTCTCGCGTACCATCGCGACGAACAATCTTGGCGAGGAAGACAATATCTTTGAACTCGCGACCGTAGGCTCCGGCATTCATGCGCACGCCGCCGCCAATTGTGCCGGGAATACCGCAAAGAAACTCAAGGCCCGCAATACCGATGCTTTGTGCCGTGCGCGCGACGTTAAGGTCGATGGCTGCAGCTCCGGCATGGATACCGTCGGATTCAACATGAACAAAGGCAAATTGGGGACCAAGGCGAATGACGACGCCGGGAATGCCGCCGTCACGGATCAGAACGTTTGAGGCCGCGCCCAAGACCGTGACCGGGATATCCCTCGGACAATGAGTCAGAAAATACGACAAGTCTTCGGGATCAACGGGGCGAAAAAGAACTTCGGCTGGGCCTCCGACGCGAAACCATGACTGACCGGCCAACATGCCGTCGGGAACCAACGCCCCACGCACCTCGGGCAAGCGAAGGATGAGGTCGTTATTGAAAAAGGGTTTTTGGACGGAATCCATGCCTATGTCATACGAATTTTAGCGTGAATCCGCAAACAGTCCCTTTAGGGAAAAATAAAGGAAATACAAGACCACTAAGCATCCAGCGCTTTGACGATGTTTTCGCACATATGCTTGGCATCGCCAAAAAGCATCATGGTGTTCTGGCGGAAAAACAGCTCGTTTTCGACGCCTGCATAGCCCGAGGCCATCGACCGCTTCACAAAAAGCACCGTTTTTGCCTTTTCAACATCCAAGATCGGCATGCCGTAAATCGGCGATTGCGGATCGTTGTGCGCCGCCGGGTTCGTCACGTCGTTCGCGCCGATGACAAAGGCGACATCGGTTTGGCCAAAATCACGATTGATTTCTTCCAATTCGAGCACGTCGTCGTAAGGAACGTTCGCTTCGGCCAGAAGAACGTTCATGTGACCGGGCATACGGCCCGCCACCGGATGGATCGCGTAACGGACCTGTACGCCTTCGGCTTTCAGCTTATCGGCCATTTCGCGCAAAGCATGTTGCGCCTGCGCGACCGCCATGCCGTAACCGGGAACAATGATGACGCTGGCAGCGTTCTTGAGAATGAAGCTCGCGTCTTCGGCCGAGCCCATTTTTACCGCGCGGTCACCGCTGGCACCCGCTGCGGCTGCTGCCGCATTGTCGGTGCCAAAACCGCCGAGGATGACGTTGAAAATCGAGCGGTTCATGCCCTTGCACATGATATAGCTGAGGATCGCGCCCGAGGCACCGACCAACGCGCCCGTAATGATAAGCAGCGGGTTTTCAAGCGTAAAGCCCGTCGCCGCCGCAGCCCATCCGGAATAGCTGTTCAGCATCGAGATAACGACCGGCATATCCGCCCCGCCGATGGGCAGAATCAGCAAGAATCCAAGCAAGAGCGAAACGCCGACAATAAGCCAATAGGCAAACGACGCTTGAGTCAGAAGCAAAACAATAACGGACAGGACAATAAGGATCCCAAGGCCAAGATTCAGCTGATGCTGGAATTTAAAGACAAGGGGTTTACCTGTAATGAGGCCTTGAAGCTTGCCGAAAGCGATCAACGAGCCCGTGAAGGTAATCGCGCCGATAGCAACGCCCAAACCCATTTCGACAAGGCTTGAATGATGGATGTTGCCGACCTGCCCAATACCATAAGCCGCCGGGTTTAGGTAAGCCGCCGAGGCCACAAGAACTGCCGCAAGGCCGACGAGCGAGTGAAATGCCGCCACAAGCTGAGGCAATGCCGTCATTTTAATTTTACGCGCGACGACAGCGCCGATACCGCCGCCCACCGCTACGGCAAGCGCGATCCAGCCGAACGACGACGTTTCGATCAAAAACAGCGTCGTGACAATCGCTAGCGCCATGCCGAAGATGCCGTATGCATTGCCGCCCCGCGCCGTTTCGGGAGACGAAAGCCCGCGCAGGGCCATAATAAAGCAAATGCCCGAAACCAGAAAAGCAAGAGATACCGCTGCGTTCATTTTTTCGCCTTTTCGTTCCCAGTTGTTTTCTTTTTGTACATGGCAAGCATCCGCCCCGTAACGATGAAGCCGCCAAAAATATTGATCGAGGCCAAGACGACAGCTGTAAGCCCCATGATTTTCGAGGCGGTCATATCCGCCGGACCCGCCGCAATCAGCGCGCCGACGATGATAACAGACGAGACCGCGTTTGTGACGGCCATCAAGGGGGAATGCAGCGCCGGAGTCACACGCCATACAACGTAATAGCCGACGAAACAGGCCAAAACGAATACCGTAAGGCCCGTGATGAAGAAGCCGGATTCTCCGGCAGTTCCACCTTGCGCGACGAGCGCTTGAGCCTGCTGCGCGAGATCGGACGCTATTTCGGACAGTTTTTGCTGGTCCGTAGCCATGCCGTTAAGACTGGTGACGATGTCGTTGAGTGCCATGTGTTTTTCCTCTTATTTTTTCTCCGGTGCGTGGGGCGAGAGCGGAACGGGCATAGACGATGGATCCGGCAAACCCGGGGACGCCATGCCATCAGAATGCTTTCCCGCGCCTTTTTCTGTTCCATGCTCGATCGGCACCGTTACCGTTATATCAAACGGAGCTTGCGGCGCTTCGGCTTCGCGGGGATCATTGGTTTTTTCGGCGCTCTTTAAGAGAATAACGTGCCGACGAATATTCTCTATCTCGTTCAGAATCCTGTCCTCGCGGTCCTTGATGACTTCTATCCGGCTTGTCGCGTTTTCTATCGTTTGCTTGATATCGACAATGTAGCCCGCAAACAACACAAACAAAATCGAACAGCACAGCACAGACATCGCGATACTTGCGATCCACCAAGCTATGGCTTGGCTTTTCGGAGCCTTGGGAGGCAATGGATTTTCCTTGTCTTCCATAAAATCAGCCAGCCTTTACAAAACGCGGGTTTACGACCGCTCCTTGATGCGTCAGGGTTATGGCGCGGACGATTTCGTCGTTCATGTCTAAAGCCAACCGCGCTTCGCCCTTGGCTGTGACAGCCGTGACGAAATTCAAAAGGTTGCGGGCATACAATGCCGACGCGTCGACAGGAACGCGGCTGGGAACGTTACGATGGCCAACGATCTTGACGCCGTAAGCCTCAACAACTTTCCCGGCTTCGCTAAGAGCGCAGTTGCCGCCCTGTTCCACCGCCAAGTCGACAATTACGGAACCAGGCTTCATCGTCTTGAGCATATCCTCGCTGACGAGATTGGGCGCGGCCCGACCTGGAATCAAGGCCGTGCAGATAACGATGTCTTGCTTCTTAATCGTTTCGGCGATCAGCTCAGCCTGACGGCGTTTGTAATCTTCGCTCATCTCTTTAGCGTAGCCGCCGGAGGTTTCGGCTTCTTTCGTTTCTTCGCTTTCGACCATGACAAAAGTCGCACCAAGGCTTTCGACTTGTTCGCGAGCTGCTGGGCGAACATCGGTCGCGCTTACAATCGCGCCAAGACGCCGCGCCGTCGCAATAGCTTGAAGGCCCGCGACCCCTGCCCCCATGACCATGACGCGCGCGGGAGGAACTGTTCCCGCCGCCGTCATCATCATCGGCAACGCGCGGCCAAATTGCTCAGCCGCGTCAAGGACCGCTTTATACCCGGCGAGGTTCGATTGGCTTGACAGCACGTCCATCGTTTGGGCGCGGGTGATGCGCGGCATCAGCTCCATCGACATCGCAGTGATATTGTTTTTAGCGTATGTATCGAGGTCGGCGCGCGCGCCATAGGGGTTCAGGATCGCAATTAAGACCGCGCCCGATTTGATAAGGCCGATTTCGTTTCGGCCCTCCCCTTCCGTCATAGGACGTTGGACTTTAAGAACGATGTCGGCGTCGCGTAAAAGGACAGCCGTATCCCCCACAATCGAGGCACCCGCAGCTGCGTAAAGCTCGTCAGGAAACGAGGCTTCGGCCCCAGCTCCGGCTTCGACGGCAACGTCGTAGCCTAAGGCTTTATATTTCTTAACCGTATCGGGGACAATGGCAACGCGGCGCTCATAGGGGCGGCGTTCCTTTAGAACTGCTATTTTCATGCGAATACAAGGATGTTAAGGGTCAATTTATGGGATCGAATCTTTATGGGACTTCGTTCATAATACATTTTTTCAAGTTTTGAAAGGCTGTTGCATCCGAAGGACGATATGGTTATAACCGCCGCTCGATCATCGGTTCGGAGAGTAGCTCAGCCTGGTAGAGCACTGCCTTCGGGAGGCAGGGGCCG
>CAYVBP010000005.1:0-41179 GCA_964449155.1 uncultured Rhodospirillaceae bacterium
AGGATGGGTATTTTATAAAACGAACCGTAACTTATTGATATTGTTAACGTAATGGCGGATGGGGCGAGATTCGAACTCGCGGTGGGGTTGCCCCCACGCCGGTTTTCAAGACCGGTGTATTAAACCGCTCTACCACCCATCCGAATAAGCGATATAAAAGTCGCTTTTATAGCAAACCGTTACGCGTGTCGAGCGCCGATGCGTGCGGTCAAGGGCATATCGGCAATCCTGTTTACCGAAGCCGAAAGATGCATTAACATAACGTTCGTTCAATATATAATACCAACGGCCTTATGAACAGCCTTCTACAATCTTCGTCATCCCCGCGAAAGCGGGGACCCAGTTTGAGCGTCCGAAAAAATACCGGAAAGGTTTGTTTCCGCGGCAAATCCAACCGGCCCCCGTTTTCGCGGGGATGACGGAGCAGAGGCGGTTATAGGCCCGTCAGTATAATCTCTCACCAAGCCGTCTAATAAAAGGAGAAATCGATGGTCCGCGTTTTAGTCAATGGCGCCAAGGGAAAAATGGGTACGATGTCGGTTGCGGCAATCGGAAAAGATCCGGCGTTGACGCTTGTGGGGCAGGCGGATAAAGGCGACGATCTCGTCAAATTGGTTAAAGAAACGAAGGCCGAAGTCGTGGTCGATTTCACGACAGCCGATGTCGGCTATGAAAGCTTCGTCAAGATTATCGACGCTGGCGCGCATCCTGTCGTCGGCACCAGCGGTTTCAACCAAGAACAAATCGAAAAGCTTGCGGACCTTTGTCGGTCGAAAAAAATCGGCGCTCTTATCGCGCCGAATTTCTCGATCGGCGGCGTGCTGATGATGAAATTCGCGCAAGAAGCCGCCAAGTACCTCCCGAATGTCGAGATCGTCGAAGCGCACCACGAACAGAAAATTGACGCGCCGTCCGGCACAGCGGTCCGCACGGCCGAGATGATCAATCAGGTCCGGAACAAGCAGGCCGCCGCCACAGCCGCCAGTAAAGAAACGATTCCCGGCGTCCGTGGAGGCGCATTGGATGGCGTGACGATCCATTCGATCCGGCTGCCGGGATTTTTGGCGCATCAACGAGTCATATTCGGCTCTGTAGGCCAAACGCTGACAATCGAGCACGCATCGATCAACCGAGAATCCTTCATGTCCGCCGTTTGCCTAGCCTCGCAAAAAATCGTCGGAAAAACGAACCTTATCTACGGCTTGGAAAACCTGCTGTTTCAGGATTAAGGGTTTTGGAGGCACGGGCCGGAATCGAACCGGCATACAAGGATTTGCAGTCCTCTGCATAGCCATTCTGCCACCGCGCCATGGGGCAAAGCCTGATAGTCTTTCCAAGACGGGCGACAATAGGGGGCGGCAGCGTCCGCGTCAAGGTCGTTCAAAAAGCCTTATTTCGGTTCTTCCGGAACGGCGTTGGCTTGCTTGGTTCGCCAGTCTTTAAGTTTCTCGGCTAACGCCGGATCGTTAAGCGCTAGAATCGCTATTGCCAAAAGGGCCGCGTTCTTTGCGCCCGCGTTTCCGACCGCCAAGGTGCCGACGGGGATGCCTCCGGGCATCTGCGCCATCGACAAAAGGCTATCGAGTCCGTCCATGAATTTGCTTTGAATAGGAACGCCTAAAACAGGCAGCGTGGTTAACGCGGCGAGCATACCCGGCAGTGCGGCCGCGCCGCCTGCGCCCGCGATAATAACTTGAAGCCCGCGCGAAACGGCCTTTTCGCCATAGGCCGTCAGGCGATCCAGCGTGCGGTGCGCCGACATGACCTTGGCCTCGAACGGAACGCCGAATTCGGCCAATATTTTGGTCGCATTCTGCATGGTTTCCCAGTCGGACTGGCTGCCCATAATGACGCCGACAAGCGGCTTATCGCATGTATTTCCCGAGTTTATCATGTGTGTTTCGCCCCAGCCTTCGTTTTCGTAGCATTTTTAACCTGTTTTTCATGAAAAGGGTATACTTATTACGGTCTCGACAGAATACGGTTAATGCCGGGCGGAGGGATATGGAAGAAAAAATGGATCTTTCGGCGGATCAGTTGGCCGATGCCGACCTGACCCCCGATCAGCGTTGCGTATGGGAAGGTGTGCGCGAACAGTTGGCCGCCGCGCAGGCAAAAAACAGGGATCTTTCCGAAAAACTCCAGCGCTACGAACAAGATGGGATAGTCGAGGGGCCTCCCAGCATTTTAAATCATAACGATTTCAACCGCGAAGTGTCGCGTATGCTGGCGTTTGACGAACGCTACGGCGGTATCACCAGCATTCTATATTTTGATTTCGAAGGCTTGGCCGATGTGTCCGCGCGCTTGGGGCCCGAGACTGGTAACCTTGTCCTTCAAAAAATCATGTCGGTTTTTGCAAGCGACGTGCGTAGATCGGACATTGTTGGAAAACTGGCGTCGGACGAATTCGGCATTCTTCTCATGCGCTGCGAAAACGCCGACGCGTGGCGCAAAGGCGAAAGGTTGACGTCAAGTCTCGAAGCGGCCTTAGCGGAAATCGAAGATAAAAATCCGGGCGTCGAAGTCAGCTACGGCGCCTATACGTTTCAAGACAGCGACGATGTCTCGGTCGGTCTTAAAGAAGCCGAGCAGTCGCTCCTGCACCCCAAAAAATAAGTCTTTCATTTGTCTTGCTGGGCAAGAACCGATCCCGCGAGATAAAGCGATCCGCAGATAAGGATTCTCGACGGCGAAGCCGAAGGCTGCGCAGCAAGCGCATGCAAGGCGTCGGCGACGTTCGCCGATGTTTCGACTCTGGGAATGCCAAGCTTGCGCGCTTCGTCCGCCAAAGCGTCGGGCGCAAAGCTAAGAGGCTCTCTCGGAACCGGCACTGTATAAAGCTTGGCGATGTTTTTTGCGAACGGCGACAGAAATTCCGTTGGGCGTTTCGTCGTCAGCATTCCAAGAACGATATATAAAGGCCTCGGTGCGTTTCCGTCATCCTCGCGCCAGCGGGCGATCTGGTCGGCAAGGACTTCGCCCGCGGAATCGTTGTGCCCGCCGTCCAGCCACACCTCGGCGTTTGCGCCTGCAAGAGAGGCCAGCCGGCCATCCGGGTTCAACCGTTGAAGCCGCGCGGGCCATTCGACATTCAACAATCCTTCGGCAATTGCCGCATAGGGCAAAGGCTTGCCGATGACCGATAGCGCCGCAATCGCCAATCCGGCGTTCCCATACTGATGCTGTCCAAGCAGGGAAGGCCTTGGCAAATCGAACATGCGGTCTGCGTCCCAAAAACGAAACCCGCCGGGGCGTTCTTTGACCTTCCATGCTTCGCCGCCGACGAACAAAGGCGCACTGATATTTTGGGCCGCGTCGCGCAAAGCCCTCAAGGCCTCAAGGTTCGGTTGCGCGGCGGAAAAGCAAGGAACGCCCGCGCGCAAAATGCCTGCTTTTTCTCGCGCAATCTGGGCCGGGGTGTCTCCAAGATATTCGCGGTGGTCGAGGGATAGCCGCGTAATGATCGTGGCAAGGGGCTTGGAAACGACATTCGTCGCATCAAGCCGCCCGCCAAGGCCCGTTTCCAGAATCGTAAAGTCGGCGGGGTTTCTTGAAAAAGCGACAAGAGCGGCCGTCGTCGCGGCCTCGAAATAGCTCACGCCGCGTGGGATTGCGAGGCTTTCGGCTTCGGCCAGAATTTCCGCCAATTCTTTTTCCGAAATCAGCTTTCCAGAAATGCGAATGCGTTCATGAAAAGAAACGAGATGCGGCGAGGTGTAAACATGCACCTTGTACCCAGCGGCTTCTAACATCGCGCGCATAAACGCGCAGGTCGAGCCCTTGCCGTTTGTGCCCGCGACATGGAAAACGGGGGGCAGACTGTCTTGCGGATTGCCAAGTTTTTGAAGAAGGTCGCGATAAGCCGGGCGAAGGGTCAGGTCGATATCCTTGCCGTAAGACGTCCGGAAACGTTCGATGATCGTATAAGAAGAGTCAGACATTTTAAGGATATTATACAAAGCACAAAGATAATCCTCCCATAAAGGAAGGAGGGTTTATGAGCAAGTCTTTATCGAAAGGCAGAGGCCCATATTGTCATGGGGTGTTGTGTTTCAAACTTAGCTTTTCAAGCCAGGTGCACTGGGGCACCATGGCGGTATTGACGATACATTCTGCGGCGCAATCGATTTCCTGCCAAATCTTCGATGGCACCGAATGGTTATTATCCAATTTTGTAAGGTTTTTTGCAAAAGGATGAAAAAGAGCTTTGATGACAGGGGATCCTTTTCGATAGGCTCTGCGTCCCAAGATAATAAGGCCAGCGGCATCGGCCTCAAGAATAAGACCCGCCGTTGCCCCTATGGCACCTGCGGCGATTGTCGGAAGCAACGCGGAATGTCCCATATCTGAAGCGATTTTAACGGCAATGGATCCTGCAGGGCCTGCGGGAATATATATATAGGGATTAAACGCCAGATTCCTTATCGCGCAGGCGAAAGATACGTTTTCCCACTTACCCGTTTCCGCGTGATGTGCGGCGATAACCGGAGCAAAAAGAACCGACCCAATGGCTTTGTCCATCTTAACGATCAGCGCCTTTTTGGGCGAAAGCTTCTCTTCCGACGGGTTGGGCGATCTTGTGTTTAATGTACCGATATTATTCATAACCGCATTCCCAAAAACATTCTGATACTAATCTTGGATCAAAGTAAAGCGAAGGGGACACAATAAAAATTCCCGAACCGCTGTTATCCGTTCTGCACTGCCTTTTCCGGCATTTTTATCGTGTCCCCCGTGTCCCATCGATTCACTCTGATCTGGGATCGGTATGATAACCAAGGGGAAGTTTGGCAAAAAACAAAGGAAAAAGGCAATAAGTAAATATATATTTTCTAAAAAATCTTTGTGTTTTGTCGTTAATCTTGTGGTGTCGCGTCAATCCAGCCCTTATCTGTTTGTTGCCAATAGGAAAGCGTATGGCCATCTTTCTTGGCGGACGACCAGCGTTGGCGGGCTGTGGCTACGGCGGAAGGATCGTTGCCGTCGAACAGATCGCAGACGCGGGTATAATCGCTCAAACGGGCGCTCGAAGCGCCGTCGGTAAGGAAAAGATAATTGGCATCGTTGGGGCGTTCGTCCTCGGACGTGATCCAAACCGGTTGCAAGTCGGGATTACCGTCTTTTGCGTTGCCGTGCGGAAGAAAGCGGTTGGGATGATACGTCCATAAGGATTGCGTCAAAGCCTCGGCGCGCTCGGGCGATCCTGTTATGACAACGGCCCTGAAGCCCCGCTCCAGCGTTTTCTCAAGAAGTTCGGGCAGGGCTTGTTCAAGCGTCTTGCGCGTCAGGTGATAAAAGCGAATTTCGGCCATAAAGCCCGCCGTTACGATTCATAGTTATCGGTGACAAATTTTTCCAAAAGGCGCACGCCAAAACCGCTCGCGCCTTTGGGCGCAAGAGGCGCTTCTTTCTCGTGCCACGCCATTCCGCCAATGTCGAGATGCGCCCAAGGCGTATTTCCTTTGACAAACCGTTGGACGAATTGCGCGCCCGTGATGCTTCCCGCGTCGCGAGAGCCGGATGCGTTCTTCATATCCGCGATTTGACTGTCCATCATCTTGTCGTAAGCCTTGCCCATCGGGAAACGCCAAAGTTTTTCGTGAACGCTCTTGCCTGATTTCGTCAACTGATCGGCAAGCGTGTCGTCGTTGGCGAAAAGGCCCGCGTATTCGCTCCCTAAAGCGATGCTAATCGCGCCCGTTAGCGTGGCGATATCGACGATGCAGCGAGGCTTAAAAGTTTCTTGCGCGTACCACAGCGTATCCGCAAGCACGAGGCGGCCTTCAGCGTCGGTATTGATAACTTCAATGGTTTGCTTGGAGGCCGAGACGACCACGTCGCCCGGCCTTTGCGCCGTGCCGGAGGGCATATTTTCGACAAGGCCGATGACGCCGATCACGTTTGCTTTGGCCTTACGTCCGGCAAGGGCTTTCATCGCGCCGATAACTGCGGCGGCTCCTGCCATGTCATATTTCATTTTTTCCATGCCTGCGCCGGGTTTCAGCGAAATGCCGCCGGAATCGAACGTGACTCCCTTGCCGACAAAACAAACGGGCGCTTTGTTTTTTGCCTTTTTGTCGCCAAGCCATTGCATCGCGACAAGGCGAGGCGGATTCGCGCTGCCTTGCGCGACGCCGAGCAGCGCGTTCATGCCGAGATCTTTCATCTGGTTTTCATCGAGAATATCGACCTTGACGCCCAACTCAGTCAGCGTCAGCGCATGCTGGGCGAGCGTTTCGGGATAAAGAACGTTGGAAGGCTCTGAAACCAGATCGCGCGTTAGAAAAACGCCATCGGCAATTTTATCGAGCGACGCATACAGGCTTTTTGCGGCCGCCGGATCCTTGCAAGCAATAGATAGGGTCTTAAGGGCGGGTTTCTTTTCAGGCTTATGCCGCGTGTGATATTTGTCGAAGCGGTACGAGCGCAACTTCGCGCCGAAAGCCGCATGCGCTGCAGCTTGCGCCTCCGCTGGAGAAAGAGTGTCGAAAGCGTCGACAAACAAAACGGCTTCGGGTTCTTTTCCTGCCAAAGCCGTAATGGCTGCGCCGCCGGTGCGCTCGAAAAGAAGAGGATTTGCCGTTGAGGGATCGCCGATTCCCACAAGAACAAGGCGCGTTATTTGCGTGCGCGAAAGCGAAAGAAGAACCAGCGTACTTTCCGGGTCTCCCGAAAAAGCCGACGCTTCGATTGCGCGCGACAAGGCGCCGCCGGTTTTTTTATCGAGTTTCCCCCCAAAATTGCCGAGCCGTCCCTTGGTGGCCACCGTCAGGACAAGGGCGCCTTTGGAAGGCAGCAAATATTCGGAAAAGGCGATTTTAAGCATGGCGTTTCTTTCATTATTTACGAAGAATACCACCGGCCCTATGACTTGCCTTTTCCTCGTCATCCCCGCTTTCGAGCGAATAACGATGATTTAGGCTCAAGGGGTCAGTTCATAGAGCCGTTAGTATAAGCCTTTACTCTTAGACGCTCTGGAATATTTGTCCAGCCCCTGCTATATAAGCCTATTGCGAAACAGGGATTTTGCGGATTTGAGGAAAAGAACGTTCCAAAATCCCAAATCCCAAATCCCGAACTTCTCGTATGCAACGACTTCTCACGATATATCTTTTACGCCAAATGGCCACAGCGTTCGCGTTTGCGACGGGAACGGTGACGTTTGTCGTGTTGTTCGCCCAGTCGTTTCATTTGTTGTCGCTAGTGATCGAAAATTCAGCCACGACGCTGATTTTTTTCCAGCTGTTGGCGCTTTCGGCGCTGACGTTTTTGCCTTTGATTATGCCCTTGGGTCTGGGAACCGCCGTGGTCTTCATTTACAATAAGCTTGCGACGGACAGCGAACTGGTTGTGATGCGCGCGGCGGGGCTAAGTCCGTTTAGGCTTATTGAACCGGCCCTTATCATGGCGGCGCTTGTGGCGGTGTTATGCGGAATTTTGACGATGTGGGTCACGCCGATAGCGAACCGGAATCTGGTGTTGTTGCAATATAAAATGCGCGACAGCTATGCCATTTTGCTTTCGCGCCCGGGAAGCTTTAACGACTTGTCGGAAGGGTTGACCTTCTTCGCAAACCGGCGCGGCGCGGGCGGAGCCCTCGAAGGCATTTTGATCCAAGACGTTCGCCAGTCCGGCAAAGCCGTTACGACGATGGCGGCGACCGGACAGATCGTCGAGGCGGATGGCAACCCGCATATGATTATTTTCAACGGCAGGCGGCAGGAATTCGATCGCGAAACCGGAAAGCTTTCCGAGCTGGTTTTTGACCAATACGTCCTTGACCTGAATGCTTTACGCAAAGCGCCGACGCGCCGTTTTCCTGACCCTCGCGAACTAAGCGTCGGCGACCTGATGCGTCCGTCGCCGGAGATGATGCGCGCGCGCGGCCCGATTTCACGTTTTAAAGGCGAAATGCACGGGCGGTTCGCGACCCCGCTCTTGTCGTTTTCATACGCCTTCGTGGGATTGGCGGCCGTTCTGTCGGGCGCGTTCAACCGGCGCGGCATGTCTTGGCGTTTGCTGATTGCGGCTCTTGCCATTGTCGTGACGCAGGCCGTGTTCATGACGATGGCCGGATTTGTTGCGCGCGATAGCAGCTTGACGCTCGGCCTGTATGCTGCGGCGGTTCTCCCTGTCTTTTTCGGCATGGCATTCCTTTGCGGGGACTTTATGCCGCCGCAGCCTCGCCCGGCACGGAAAGGAGCGCGATGATGGAACGATGGGTTCTTCAACGATACTTCGGACGGCAGTACCTTCTGTGGTTTTTTGTATTTCTTGGCGCGCTGTCCTGCATCGTCTTTCTGTTCGAGATCGCCGAACTCATGCGCCGCGCCAGCGGACATCAAGAGGTCGGATTTAACGTGATCCTCAAAATGGGTCTTTTCAAGCTTCCGGAAACTATCGAGAAAATTCTTGCCTTCGTCATTTTGTTTTCGGGTTTATTCACGTTCTGGCGGCTAACGCGCAGTCAGGAATTGATTGTCGCGCGGTCGGTCGGAATCTCGGCATGGCAGTTCATGCAACCGGCTTTTTTAATCACCCTCGGGTTTGCGGTTTTGAACGCAACCGTCATTAATCCCGTCGGCGCGCACATGAACGGCCGCTATAAATCGATGGAAATGCGCTATTTCGGGCGCGCGCCGACCCTCGAGCTGACAGGCGCAGGTCTTTGGCTTAGGCAAGCCAGCGAGGAAAAGCGGTATTTATTGCATGCCGATCACGTTACGATGACGCCGCTCGTTTTGTCCCCAGCCACCATATTCATCTACAATGCCGACGGAAAGTATCAGGGCCGCGTCGATGCGCCGAAGGCCGTTCTTGAAGCCGGCGCGTGGAGCGTTCGTGACGCATGGATTAACATGGATCAAAGCACGCCCCAACATGTCGATGAATGGCATTTGCCGACGACGCTTACGCTCGGAAAAATTCAAGAAAGCATGGCGGCTCCGAACACAATATCTTTTTGGGAACTGCCGCGGTTTATCCGCGCGCTTAAAACAATCGGGCTTCCGTCAACCCGGCATCAGCTGGAATTCCAAAGCATTTTGTCTCAACCGCTGTCGTTGTGCGCGATGGTTCTTTTCGCGGCGTCCTTTGCGCTTCGGATGAACCGGCGCGGAGGGATAACGGCGATGATCCTTGCGGGCCTTCTTTTAGGAAGTTTCATTTATACGCTCAACAATGTCGTTAGGGCGCTTGGAATGAACCAAACACTGCCAGTAGTATTGGCGGCATGGGCGATGCCTGTGGTCGCGTTCGCGCTGGCGAACGCAGCTTTGCTGCATTTAGAAGACAGCTAACGACCCGCTCGCGCCTCACTCCAACCCAACTTAACCATTGTCGTTCCAGCCTTCGCAGGAACGGGAAAAAGCCAATGCCGCTAAATCAGCTTTGTCAAAATCGGAAGAACCTGCTCGTCGGCAAGAGGCATAGGATAAGCTGTCCATTCGCCTTTATCGATCCAAACGAGTTCCTGTCCCTCAAGTGGGCGCGGAGATCCTTTCCAGATCCGGCAGCCGAAAAGAGGCATAAACAGGTGAAAGTCGGGATAGGAATACGATCCAAACGTCAGCGGAAACAAATCCTCCGGCGCGACGTCCAAGGACAATTCTTCCTTAAGTTCGCGAACAAGGGCGTCTACGGGCCGTTCATTATCGCGGATTTTCCCGCCGGGAAACTCCCATAAACCCGCCAACGGTTTTCCTTCCGGCCTTCGGGCGAGCAAAACGCGGCCTTCCGTGTCAAGAAGAACGGCGGCGGCGACAAAGACGGTCGGCACAACGGAAATGTTTTCGATCATATTTTCGGTCATGAACGCAATGCAATCCATTCATTTCGGGTTAGCCGCCAATTGACGACCGTATTATCGCCGCGCAGGGCGAGATAGTTGCGCGGGCCTTCGCCCAAATTGCGCAATCCCAGCTTGCGCAGCACATTTTGAGACGCCACATTATCGACAGAGGTTGTCGCGCAGATCGACGCTGTCAAAGGACGATTAAAGGCGAAATCGACAACGATTTTTGCAGCTTCGCTCATAAAGCCGCGGCCCCAGTATTCGCGACCGAGCCAATAACCGATTTCGGTTTCATCAAGAGGCGCATTTCCTCCGCGCGGAGGATGAAGCCCGACGCCGCCGATCAAAAGTCCGTCGTCTTTTGTAGCGACGGCAAAAAATTGCGGATCGCCGTTTGCATCGGCGTTTTCCATCTCAAGATGAAACTCCTCGGCGTTTTTCAGAGTGTACGGATGGGGTAAAACGCACAGGCACCGCGCGATGTCCCACGTATCGAGAAAATTGACCATGCGCGGCAATTCGCTGCGGTCCAGCGCGCGAAGCGTCAAGCGTTCGGTTTCCCCGTAAACTTTAGGCAAGGGTTATCTCTTGCCTTGCTCGGCAAACGACAGCATGGCGTTTGTCGTGGTCGAGGTCAGACCGTTAAGGGTCTGCTGGACTTGCGACCAAAAAGCCTTCTGAGCCTGTTCGACGTTTTGCAAACTGGTGGGAAGCCACGTTTTCATCATGCAATCGGGACTCATTGCCTGAATGTTTGCGCGCAAGCGATCCTCCAGCTCGGTCATCAGGGCTTCCTGCATCGGTGCGATGTTCGGAAGGCCGAGAAAAACGCGGGCTTCTTCGGGGGTGCATTCGATATTAAAGGTGACTTTCATGGATCGTTTGGCGAATAAGAGGACGTTGGTTAATCGGAAATTAACATTACGAAAAAGAAAAGCCAAATAAAATATGAGCGGAAGAAATGCGCTGCCGAAAATATTCTCTCCGCACATACAAGACGTCGCGAACCATTTACACAGTATTAGCGATTATATGTCAAAATCATATAGCTAGTGGAAAATGACTCTGACCGGGCGTCTTAAACGACAGCTTTGTTTTGTTTTGGCCTAGTGGCACAGGAAAAGGGTCTTTGGATTGGTTTAGGAAGTGGGGCAAAACAAAACAGCATTATCGTGTCCATAAAGGCGAAAAGATGGAAATATCCGGAAGAACAGACGCACGCGATTTTTCTTGCGAGGAAAGCGCGACAAGGGAGTGTATGACCCGTTTGCTTAGCGACGTATTTCGGGTCATGTTCAACCTTGACTTGGCGCAATCCGATATCTCGAATTTTGACGAGAAAGAATCCGTTTCCGCATACGTTATGCTGGAGCACCAGAAAGCGACGGCATGCGTCACGCTACGTATTTTACGCGCGACGGCGCAGATCATTGCCGAGCGCGCGGGCGTCGATTTGAGTTCCGCCGTATCGTCGTTCGTCATTCAAGACGTCGCGTGCGAAATCGTGAACATCATTGCCAATAATTTGCGCACGTTTTTGTCCGACAAGACGGGCATATACTACGAAATGGGAAGGATCGTTCCCGGAAAAGCTGACATCGACGTCTTGCATCCGAACATCGTTTTCAACCTCGACTTCCAGATTAATCCTGACGCCCTCGTCAAACTCGGGTTCGTCTGCGAAAGGGCCGGCGATAAAGAAGCAGCCGGATACGGTTTATAATTATACCAACGGCGCGATTTCCATTAATCTCGGCGCATACGTCCATAGCAAAAAGCACCTGACGTTTTTCCCTGGATATAGCCCCTGCAAAAGAATTCGGTATTCCTCCATCTGACGCCGATAAGGCGCAGGAACGTCTTTCTCGTTCTCGGGCGGCGGGCGGTTGGTCTTGTAATCGACGATCCAAATATCGTTGCCGCGAACGCATAGCCGATCGACTTGCCGGAAAACGGTGACGTTTCCGATGCGGCCTGTCAGAGCAGCCTCGGCAACGCTGCCGGGACCGAAAAGGGCGGCGAATTTTTCGTCATTCAGCAAAATCCGGACCTCATTCGCAATCTCCTTTCGCGCCGCCGTTGCTAACGCATGGCGTGGTTGGGAAAGAAAGCGCGAAATCGCGCCGTCGCGCTTTTCGGGCGCGATGTCGGGCAGGCTTTGCAGCAAACGGTGGATAATCCTCCCGCGCGCAAAGGCGGCATCGGGCGTGGCTGACGAAACGGATTCTTCGGAAGGCGGGGGCCGCCTTGCGGCAACGGCCTCTTCGCGAACGGCGCTTGTCGCCCAAGCGGGCAGGGCGGCGACGTTCCGAACCGAACGTGCTGGTTCCAAAATTTTGGGAGCCGATATCGGAACATCGGCAAAAACGATGTCGGGCGCGGGCGTTTCGGATGCCTGTTCGCAAATTTCCTGCCCAAAAGGCCGCAGGCCGGATGTGGCCATGCCATACCAGCTGGCGTCGAAAGAAGATGCCTTCCCATTTTTCCATCCGCAAACGACAAGGCGGCGCGATGCGCGGGTCAAGGCGACATAGAACAAACGTCGGTATTCTTCGAGCTGCCTATCCCTTGCTCCCATCCAAAGCCGAAGCGCCGCGCCGAATTCTGGCTTCCGTCGCATAAAAAGCGGCGCGCCATTTTCGCTCCACTGGAATTTGGAAAGGTCCTGCGGGCGAGGTTCGGACGTCGTATCCGGAAGAAAAACGATAGGAGCCTCAAGTCCCTTAGAGGCATGAACGGTCATAATGCGGACCTGCGCCTCCGTCCGGTCAAGCTCGCGTTTGATGTCGGCCTCGGATTGCGCGAGCCAATGCAAAAAGTTCTGCAACGATGGCGCGCGGGCCTGTCCGAAGCCTTGCGCCTTGTTTAAAAGTTCCTCGATGGGGTCGAGCGCCTCGTCGCCCAGCCGCGCCCATAACGCTTTGCGTCCGCTGACCGGGTCAGAGGGGCATGGAAGGTTCAAAACGCGCGACAGAAAATCGAAAGGCGTCGAAAAATCCGCCTCGTCGAGCCTCGCCTCAAGATAATCGCAAACGCCCGCATACGCGCCGTTGGCCCTAAGCGCGGACCATAAAGAAGAGTCGCCGCGTCCGACGGCGACGGCCATAAGGTCGTCCTCGTCGAAGCCAATGAAAGGGCTTTTTAGCAGCGCCGCGAGATTAAGATCGTCCTCTGGCAAAAGAACGAACCGCACCAGCGCGAGCAAATCCATCACCGGCAACTGATCGACGAGCGTCATGCGGTCGACGCCGGTAACGGGAACCTTCCTTGCCTTAAGCGCGCGCACCATAAGGTCGGCAAAGCGGCCACGGTTGCGCAAAAGGATCATGATGTCTCCGGCGGCGATGGGGTTGGATTCTCCGGCAAGAGCCTCTTTCCGGTTAATCCATCCTTCGATCTTGAGCGCGATGGCCTCTGCCAACGCGGCTTGCGGGTCGTCGTCGTCTTCGCGCGTTATGGGCAAAAGCCATTTGCCGTCGACCTCGTCCATTTGCGCGGTTTTTTCGAAAAGAGGCCAGACTTCGACGCGCCCAATTTTCTCCGGCCCGCCGGGAGAGCGGTAAGAAACATGCGCGATAGTTTCTTCCGAAACGCCCTTGCGAACGGTGTCGTCCGCGAATATGGCGTCGACGGCTTTTAGAACCGCAGGCGCGGAACGGAACGAGGTGCGCATCGGTATCGGCTCGAGTTTCTTTCCGGCATCCGCAAGGCGACGCGAGAAGTAATTGTGCAAAGACAGAAATGCCTCGGGATCCGCGTTTTGAAAACTAAAAATCGATTGCTTTTCGTCGCCCACGACGAAAAGAGTCCTGTCTCTGTCTCCCCGCGCACCCAGCCCTGAAAAGAACTCGTCCGTCAAAGACTGCACGATAGTCCACTGCGCGCGACTTGTATCTTGCGCTTCGTCCAAAAGGATATGGTCGATCCCGTTGTCGAGCTTATAAAGAATCCACGGCGCGATCCCTTTTTTGCGTAAAAGGGCTTCGGTAAACAAAATCATGTCTTCGTAATCGAGAACCGCGCGAAGCGCCTTGCGTTCGGCAAGGCGTTTGGCAAAAGCAAGCCCAAAAGAAAGAACGCTGTCGGTCGTCCGAGCGATCTCGGCGGCCTCAATACGCTCAAGAAATGAAAGAAGCCGCAGTGCCTCGCGTTCCGAAATCGTCTCAATTTCCGGATGCTTTTGAAGAACCTCTTTGTTGGCAAAGGCCTTAAGCGGCGTGTTTTTTTTTGTCAGAAATAAGCCGCAATAATCCTCAAACCGCGCGTCCCGTCGAGCTTCCGACAATGCAAGGATATCGGCGAGAACCCGTGCGCGTTCCTGATGCGTTTTCGATCCCGTCGAAAGCCATTTTGCCAGAGAGCGCAAATCGGCTTCCGGAATGCCGCGCAAGGCGTCGCGGCGAAAGGATTCCGGCGTCTCGCCAACAGAAAGATCCAAAAACCGCCGCGTCTTGGCGATCAACCCCGCCTTATCGCTTCCGTCGAACCTTCCGCGCATGCCCGAAATTTCCTTAAGCATACCGGAAAACCCGGCCTCGCTTTGCTGGGCCGTCAAAGCCGAAAGCGATTGCGCCAGCTCGGATACAGGGTCGTCGGCGGCTTCGCGTAACAAATCGTCAAGCACGTCGTTTTTCAGGGTGTCGAGCTCCTGTCCCTCGATCAGGGAAATATGCGGCGGAAGCCCGGCTTCGAGAGGAAAGCGCGACAAAATCTCTTGGCAGAATGAATGGATCGTGCGGATGCGCAACCCGCCGGGACACGAAAGCACGCGCGCAAATAACCGCCGCGCCTCCATCATCTGCCCCTTGTCAGGGGCGCACTTTTGAAGCGCATCGAGATCGTCAACCAAGGTTTTATCGTCGCAGGTCGCCCATTTGCTCAAAATAGACGCGATGCGGTTCGACATCTCGGCCGCGCCCGCGCGCGTATAGGTCAAGCAAAGGATTTTCTGAGGCCGGACTCCGGACAACAACAGTCGCATGACGCGTTTCGTCAAAACGGATGTCTTGCCGGACCCTGCCGAGGCATTAACCCAGACAGACGCCTGAGGGTTTGACGCCCTACGCTGAAGCTCGTCCGGGTCGTCGAAAGCAAGGGGTTTGAGGGCCGGCGACGTCATGACGCGCCTCCGTTTCTGTTCCATTCGGCTTGCCGCGACAAATGGGCATAGTCGTCGTAATGCGGTTGCAAGCGCGGGCGCGGAACGGCCTCGTACCCTGTCTCGGGGTCGAGAAAAGCGGCGATAAGGTTTCTAAGCCCGGTTTCGGCCAGAGCGGCCAAAGCCTTAATATCGCTGAATGCGTCGATTTTGCATTCGCCCGAACCGCCTTTAAGCGCCCAGTATTCGCAGGAACAAACATCGTTCGCGGCAATATTCTCAAACCCTTCGGCGGCGGCAATCCACGCCAAAAGCTGCAACTGAGGCTCGATGCCCGACCTAACATCCTCTTTTTTCGGAACGCCTCCGGTCTTGTAATCGACGATGACAAGCCCCCCGTCTTCCAGCTTTTCTATGCGGTCGGCATGGCCCGTCAGCGTAAAGCCGTCGACAAGGCGTTTTCCTTTAGTCTCGGCTCCCAAAACGCGAACCCCGTTTGCCCGACGCGCGGTGTCTTGGCCGGCAACCCAATCGGCCATCGCGGCAAAGCCGGATTCCCAAAAAGCGCGGATGCGCGGTCCGCCGCCCGGTTTTTTTGCCTCGCGCTCGAAGATTTTCCGCCCGATTTCCCTCAACCGATCTGCGGCGTTTGGCGGAAGATCGTCCGGGAACGCCCGCGCGTAAGCCTCAAGCGCTTCGTGGATCATCGTTCCTTTATCCGAGGCGTCCAGCCGCGCATCGATCTCGTCAAGCTTCCTAAGCTTAAGAACGTGCTTGGCGTAAATGGCGTAAGGGTTGCGCAGCCACGTCGTGATCTCGGTAACAGAAAGAGCGGTTGGGCGAAGGGAAACAGGCGGCTTAGGGCAGGGCCTCATGCACGGCGTAATTTTTTCCGGCGCGTCGAGGGCATGAGCCCATTCGCGCCAGGGAACCTCCGGTGCCAAAGCGTCGTTTTTTTCGTCCGAAAGTCCTGCCGCGCGCAGCACTGCGTCGATTTGCAACAGGAAACGCGACGGGACAGTAGGGGTGCCGTTCGCGCGTAAAGAGCGCGTCAAAAGAACTTCCTCGGCGCAAGCCAGCTGAACGAAATCGTGCGCGGATTGTCCGATGCGGTATTCGGGGGAAGGCAGGCCGAATTTCCGGCGCATCGGACGCGACATCCACGGGTCGAACCCGGCGTCCGGAGGCCACGATCCCTCGTTCAACCCCCCAAGAACGATGAGGTCCGCCGCGCACAACCGGGCCTCAAGGGGGCCGAGGATGCTCAAACGCGGATGCGCCGCTCCGCCCTGTCGCACGATTTTGGCCGAGGCAAGGGATGCAAAAAGAGCCATGTAGTCGGCCCCCAAAACGGCGGGAAATCCCTCAGCTCCCTCGCGCCACTCGTCAAGCCACGCGGCGGCGACCTCGCCGTCGTTTCGCCAAAGGCGCGCCGCGCCGGATTCCGCATCCGAAGCCGCGACGGCCTCGGCGCAGGCAATGTGCAAAGAGATGCGCTCGGCAAGGGGCAGGGGGCGTCTCCAATTTTCCGTCAGCGGTGCCAAGAGATCCCGGATGGTCTGAAAGGTTTCGTCCTCAAGCCGCCGGACCCGGATTTCGGCTTCGCGCGCCTTTGCCCGGCAAAGAGCTGGCAGAAGCCCGCACGCGGCAAACGGGTGTTTCAGCAAAGCCAAAAGATCGACCGCACCGCAGGCGGGCGCGGCTGCCGCAAGGACAAGATTCAGAAAAGCGCCGACCGGCTTGGCGGTCAAAGGGCTTCCGCCCGAGTCGTCAATCCTGATATTCCATCGTTGAAGTATTACTGTAACTCTTTCTGCTAACGCTCTGTCCGCAGTAACAAAAGTCGCCGTCTTTCCGTCGTGTTCTAAAGCCTCGCGAAGGCGCAAAGCAATGACTTGGGCCTCTTCCTGAGGGTGATTGAGGGTTAACCGCGTCAACCCCGCCGCAGAGGTCGGGTCAATTTTCTCCCGAAGATCCTTCCAAGCTTCCGCAGAGCTTGCAGGACGCAAAGCCTCGTTCAGAAGCCTGACGCGCGAGGAAGGCGTGCTCTTTTCCGAAAAGTCGGCGACGGATTTTCTTTCAATTTCCATAAGTTCAAGCAGCATCTTCATGCTGTGCTGCGGGTGCGTTTCGTCAATATCCGCCCATGTTTCGTTGTCGCAATCGCGGTCAAGGCCCGGAAGGACGACAGCGCCATGAGGAAGGGATGCGATCGCATCAAGAAGCGCGGCCGTGGCAGGAACGGAGCCAGTAGACCCGGCGGCGATAATCGGGAAGGAAGGCGGTGTTGCGCGCCATATCTCGGCCTGCGCGGCGGTCACCGCGTTCCGGCGCACGACGGGGTCCTGACAGCCAAGTTCTTTCAAAATCGACGGCCAATTCTTGGTGACGATCTCAAGGAAAATCAACGTCTGCTGCCAGTGCTCGGCGAGTTCCTGTTCGTGAACAATTTGCGGTAATAGGGCGAGATCGCATGACGAAATCTGTATTTGATCGAGAAACTTAGCCAAAGCGTCGGCGGCAAGGGCGGCTTGATCCCACGACATCGAAGGATCCCGGCACTTGACCTGCTGGGTCAAAAGCATAAGCCGTCTTTGCAAGGGGATAGCAGGGGGCAAATCCAAGCTTTCCTCGTCTGCAAAGGACAGTTCGTCTTCGTCGATATCGCCGAGCGGGCGCATGCGAGGCAAAAGAACGGGCTTGCCGTTCGCGATACCGGCAAAAGCCGTTCCCAACATGCGGCACGCGCGACGTGTCGGCAAAAGGACAAGATAACGCGAAAGCTCAAATCCATCCCCGCCCGTCCGCCGCCACAATTCCCCCGCCAGCGTCTCAAGAAAAGGCCTGTCTGAAGATATGGTATAGAGTCGCTTAGCGGACATTTTTAACGCTCCACCTAAAAGAACACCCTATCCCGCCCCTCCCTCCATCATCCCCGCCCTTTCCTCCATCATCCCCGCCCTTTCTTCCGTCATCCCCGCGAAGGCGGGGATCCAGTTTGCGTGTCCAAAGAAACGTCGAAACGGTTTGTTTTTTCAGAACCCTCAACGTACCCCCCATCCCCTTCCGGTTTCCAAAAGCTCATTTGCCATTTGCAAATCCTCCGGCGTGCCGACGTGATAGCAGGTTCCTTCGTGTTCAAGGCCGTAAAGCCGCCCTTTGGCCTCAGCCTCGGCCCACACGACGTTGTTCGAAAACGCCTTGGCGGGAGGATCGGCAAACAGCTCCGGCTTCAAAATTTGCGCAGCCGTCATCGCAAAAGGCCGGGGCGGAGGAAGGTCTTTCCGTCTCAGCCTTCCGTCCTCATCCATCGCAAAATCGCCGTCAGGCGAAAAGCCGTGAGCCTTTTGTGTGCGCATGACAAGAAGAAGAACGTCCATCTTTTCAGGATCCCAAGCCGAACGCATGCGGTTCAAACTCGGTTGTACTGCGTCGAACCACGGAAGATCGGCATTCAGCGCAAAAAAGGGCAATCCCTCGAAATACGAAAGCGCGTTGGCGATACCGCCGCCGGTATCCAAAAGCTCGGTCTCGCGGGAAATAACGATTTCGATATCCCGGCGCGATTTCAGATGTTCTTCGATCTGACTGGCCAGATGAAAAACGTTGACCACGGCGCGTTCGATCCCCGCCGCCGCAAGCTTGTCGAGCGCATGATCCAACATCGTCCTTCCGCCGATCTTTTGAAGCGGCTTAGGCGTTGTAAGGGTCAAAGGGCGCATCCGCTTGCCCAGTCCTGCGGCAAGAACCATGGCGGTGCGGGAGATCGCAGCTGTCATCCCAGAAACTCCTGTCGAAAGTGTCGATCCACGCCTTGACCGGGATAAGACTCGGATCGCTCAAAACGTTTTTCAAATGTTTGCGGATTCGCGGAAGAAAAGCAAACTTCTCGCATTGTACCGTGGTTCGGGACAGCCGCACGACAATTCCCAGAATGCGTATATGCCGCTGCGCCGAAAGAACGGTGCAGGCGCTCAGAAGCTCAGCGGCGGAAACGGAAGTTTTCGAAACTTCCCTGTAATGGAAAATAACGTCCGGAAGAAGGGCAAATCCGCCGTCGCGGCGAACCTCTTCGCACAACGACGCAAGATCGTAAGCGACAGGACCGATTCCGGCATCCTGAAAATCAAGGACTCCAAGCGACCCGTCCGGAAGGTCCATAAGATTGTCGGGCATAAAATCGCGCAAAAGAAGGCTTCTCGGAAGCTCTTCGATGGGACGCAAAACAGTCTTCCACGCGGCGCGGAATTCCTCGCGTTCCTCATCCGAAGCTTCGCGGCCGATGGCGATCGGAAGATAGGCATCAAGAAACAATTCTGCCTGCGAAACGAACCGCGAGGTATCGAAAAGAGGCAAAGGAAAATCCCGCGCGCTTGTGGACGAGAAATCCCGATGAACAAGAGCCAGAACCTCAGCCGCCCGAAGAAAAAACGGCCGCAAAGGCTCCCCTGCGTCCAGAAGCCTCCCGACAGGGCGCGACCCGAAATCCTGCATCAAAACAAGGCCTTTATCCGCGTCGCTCGCGTAAATCTCCGGAGCCTTAACGTCAAGCTCGCGTAATACTCCGGCAATGCGGATGAATTGATCCGTATTCTGATCCTTATCCGCATCCATAAGAAAGGCCGTTTCTCCCGAAACCTTTGTCAGGCGGGCATAGCGCCGCGTCGAAAAGTCGCCCCGAAGAAAATCGACATTTGCCGTATTCCACCCGCAAGAGTCGAGAAACGTGGCGATTTCAAGCGGACGTAAAGGGAAAGCGTCAGGCGGCATGTGTTATTGCCCTGAATTCAAAGAAAACAATCCATACAGATTCCACATCTTTCGTCATCCCCATTCTTTCCTCCATCATCCCCGCGACCTGTCCTCCGAAGCCTTGGCGAAGGGATGAGGCGGGAAACCAGTTTGAGCGTCCGAAGAAATGCCGAAACGGCTCGTCATTGCGGCTATTCCAACTGCATCCCGCGCGAGGATGAGTGTTTTTTCTGCGAGTCAGCTCATAGGACCGTTATTATAATTGTTCTTGTACAGCAGTGCTTAATCTCATAACCTGTCAAACAGTTCGATTCAACACGGGATTTCATCTCCATGGCTGTCGGTTTTTGGCGCCGTCTTCGCGGCGGGCTTGTCTGTGGGCTTATGCTATGTCTGGGCGCGGCCCCGGCTGCCGCATTCATGCCTCCGGTATCGGGTATGGGTGGATATGCGTCGACAACGGTCGGCGACATTAGGGTCGATGGCGTCCAACGCCTCGAACCAGAAACGGTCGTTTCCTACCTCAGCATGAGCAAAGGCGACGACGCGACGCCGGAAAAGCTCGACGAAGCCCTCAAAGCGCTCTACGCGACGGGATTGTTTTCAAACGTCTTCCTTGAAATGGAAGGAAGCACGCTTGTCGTCACCGTCGAGGAAAACTCGGTCATCAACCGCGTGGCGTTCGAAGGAAATGACGCGATCTCGAAAGAGGATCTGGAAAAGGAAGTCCAGCTCAAGCCGCGCATGGTCTATACGCTGCCGCGCGTCGAGCGCGACGTCCAGCGCATTCTCGATCTTTACCGCCGTTCGGGGCGGTTTGCGGCGACGGTCGAACCAAAAATCGTCAAGCTTGAACAGAACCGCCTCGATCTCGTATTCGAAATTGCCGAAGGTGCGCGCACGGGCGTGCGCAACATCGCCTTCGTCGGGAACGAGCATTTTTCGTCAAGCGACCTGAACGAAGCCGTCAGCACGCGCGAAAGCACATGGTGGCGGGTATTCTCGACTTCCGATTACTACGACCCGGACCGTCTGAATTACGACAAGGAACTTCTGCGCAAGTTTTACCTCGAACGCGGATATGTCGATTTCCGCGTTCTGTCGGCGGTCGCCGAACTGACGCCGGACAGGAACGACTTCTTCATCACGTTTTCGATCGAGGAAGGTCCGCGCTATGATTTTGGCAAGATCACAGTCACCAGCGAAATCAAAGGCCTTGGAAGCGACACGTTGCGCCAATATCTTCTGACAAAAGAAGGACGCACCTATAATTCGGATTACGTCGAAAAGTCGGTGTCCAAACTGACCGCCGCGCTGGGAGACCGCCAGTACGCCTTTGCCTCCGTCGCTCCGTCCATGGAAAGGAACAAGGAAAAACGAACGGTCGATTTGAACTATGTCGTCAAACAGGGCGAACGCGTGTTCGTAGACCGCATCAACGTTCGCGGCAACACAAATACGGTCGACAAGGTCATCCGCCGCGAAATGACGCTGGCCGAAAACGATCCCTTCAATTCGTCGGCGCTGCATAAATCCGAACAACGCCTGAAAGACCTCGGATTCTTCTCCGAAGTCAAGGTAACCCCGTCTGACGGGGCGCAGCCCGACCGCGCCAACGTGAACGTCGACGTCAAGGAAAAGTCGACCGGCGAGGCGATGATCGGCGCGGGCTATTCGTCAAGCGACGGTCCTTTGGGCAACTTCAGCATCAGCCAGCACAATCTTATGGGGCAGGGGCAGGATGCGCGTTTCGGTGCCACGATTTCAGGCCGCACCAAGCAAATCGACATGAGCTTCACGGAACCCTATTTCCTCGACCGCAAGCTATCGGCAGGCGCGGATCTGTTCGTGACGCAAACGGACAATCAGGATCTCAGCTCGTACACCATGAACAGCGCAGGTATGGCGCTGCGCATGGGATATCCCTTGTCCGAGGAAATCCGTCAAAAGATCAATTATACCTTCCACGGCGACCAAATCCTGAATATTCCATCGACGGCCTCCCTTTATATCCGGGAGCAGCGAGGAATCACGACGACGTCCTCAGTCGGCCAGTCGTTGGTCTATGACACCCGCGACAGCAGGCTTGAGCCGACGATAGGCTTCATCACGCACCTTGACACCGACGTGGCCGGAGCTGGCGGGTCGCGTAAATGGTTCCGTCTCAAAGTCGGCGGGACGCAATATTATCCGTTGGCCGATGAATGGATTGTCAGCGCCACCCTCGAAGGCGGGAAAATCTGGGGGCTCAACGGTCCGACAAAGATCAACGAACGCTTCTTCCTCGGCGGCGACAACCTGCGCGGGTTCCAATTTGCGGGCATCGGCGCGCGCGATATGACCAGCAGTTACCAAGACGCCTTGGGCGGCACGCGGTTTGGCCGCGCGTCGGCCGATTTGGCGGTGCCGCTGCCGTTATCGCCCGAACTTGGCATCAAGGGACACTTGTTCACGGATGCGGGCGTTTTGAGCGAGTCAGATGAAAGCCAAGTTGCTGGAGAAAGCATTGCAAACGACGACAGCGTGCATTTGAGCGTCGGATTCGGCATTACATGGGATTCTCCGTTCGGGCCGATCCGTCTGGATTATGCCGAGCCGCTTTTGTATAGGACCTTCGACAAGATCCAGCATGTGCACTTTAGTTTTGGGACGAAATTCTAACAGAATTTGCCCAAAACCGACGAGGAGGAAAAGTGAATCAACCGTTGAACATTGCCGTTGCAGGATTAGGAACCGTTGGCGCGGCCTTGGTGCGGCAGGTGCGGCAGAACGCCGAGACGATCTCGATCCGCGCGGGCCGCCCGGTTGCGATTAAGGCCGTCAGCGCCCGCGACAAAGCGCGCAAGCGCGACTGCGATTTGTCGGGCATCGATTGGGTCGACGATCCGCGCGGCTTGGCGGCTCTTTCCGGAGTCGATGTCGTCGTCGAACTGATAGGAGGCGCCGAAGGCGCCGCGCGCGATCTCGTCGAAGCTTCCCTTGCGAACGGCAAAAGCGTCGTGACGGCCAACAAGGCCCTGATCGCCAAGCACGGCCCCGCGCTTGCGGCGGTCGCAGAAAAAAATAACGTCCAGCTGTCTTACGAAGCAGCCGTGGCGGGAGGCATACCCGTTATAAAAACGCTGCGCGAAGGATTGGCCGGGGATTTGATCGATAGTCTGTCGGGGATTTTGAACGGAACCTGCAATTATATCCTGACGCGGATGCGCGCCGAAAAGCTTCCGTTTGACGTTATCTTGGCCGACGCGCAAAAACAGGGATACGCCGAAGCAGATCCGGCGGCGGACATTGACGGCCACGACACGGCGAATAAGTTGGCGATCTTGGTCGCCTTGGCCTTCGGGGTCGAACCGAACCTGTCGTCGATCCGCGTCGAAGGCATTCGCAAAATCACATTGCCCGATATTCAGTTCGCCGACGAACTCGGCTGCCGCATCAAGCTATTAGGAAGCGCCCGGCGAACATCAGAAGGTGTCGAGCAAAGCGTTCGTCCAACCCTCGTTTCCGAAGCATCGCCTTTGGCCAGCGTTGACGGAACCCTAAACTCGGTTCTTTTGCGCGGCCAGCGTACGGGGCCGATCACGCTCGAAGGCCGCGGCGCGGGCGGAGGGCCGACGGCCAACGCGGTAACGGCCGATATCGTCGATATCGCGCGCGGCGCGCGGACATTCGCTTTTTCGGTTCCGTTCTCGCATCTTCGTCCCCTGACGCCCGCCAAGATGCCGCCGACGCGCTATTACATGCGCTTGCAAGTCCAAGACAGGCCAGGCGTCGTCGCGGACATTGCGGCGATCATGCGCGACGAGGCCATATCGTTCGAATCCATGCTTCAACACGGGCGGGCAAAGACGGATTCGGTTCCAGTCGTTATCACGACCCATGCCGCCGACACTGACGCGATGCGCCGCGCGGCTGACAAAATAGCGAAAGTGCCCACAGTGATGGAATATCCCTGTTTGATCCCGATAGAGGATGAATGATGAAAGCCATTCGGTTCATAGGGTTGTTTTTTGCGTGCATGCTGGCGGCGGCAAGTCCGTCTGTTGCTAAATCGGCGGATGGCCATCTTCCTTCGCCAGTTATCGCCATCGTCGATTTGCAGAGAATATTGCAGGAATCCCTAGCGTCAAATAGCGTCCAGAAACAGCTTGATATGCAGCGCTCGAAATTTCAGGGCGAGGTAGAAAAGGAAGAAAACAGTCTGCGCCGCGCCGAAAAAGAACTTTCCTCTCTGCGAAGCCAGCTTTCCGCGGAGGCTTATTCCGAGCGCGAACAGCAGCTTCGGCAACGTTTCCTGACTGTTGAAAACAACGTGCAATCGCGCCGCAAGGTTCTTGATCGGTCCTATACGGAGGCGATGGCAGCAGTGCACGCAGCGTTACTCGATGTCGTCAGCGCCGTCGCGCATGAGCGCGGCGCGAATTTGGTAATCGTCAAACAGCAGGCGCTGTGGACCGATCAGCCCCTCGACATTACGGACGAGGTCTTGAAGAAGCTCGATCAAAAGATGCCGAAAATCGATCTTGCGCCCTCGCCTCAAAAGTCTGAAAAATGACGATTGCCGAAGATCCCACCGCAGCGCTTCTCGTTATTGGCAACGAGATTCTCTCCGGGCGCACGCAAGACGTAAACGTGAATGCCGTCGCGGCAAAACTTGGGGAAATCGGAATTCCGCTTAAAGAAGCCCGCGTCGTCGCCGACATCGAACGCGAAATCGTCGCGGCGCTGAATGACCTTAGAAGACAATATACATATGTGCTGACAACAGGAGGCATCGGCCCGACGCACGACGACATAACCGTTGACGCCGTCGCGGCGGCTTTCGGCGTTTCGGTTATCGAAAGCGCGGAAGCAAGGGCGATGCTGGCCGCGCATTTTGGGGAAACCGGTTTAACTCCGGCAAGACTGCGCATGGCGCGAATTCCTCAAGGCGCGACATTGATCGACAACCCCGTCAGCTTCGCGCCGGGCATTGCAATCGAAAACGTATATGTAATGGCGGGCGTTCCCGCGATCATGCAAGGCATGCTTGACGGCGTCGCCCTAACCCTTAGGCACGGGCCAAAAGTTCACAGCATCACGATCTCCGGCCTGATCGCCGAAAGCGTTCTTGCCGAAGACCTGCGCGCGCTTGCGGCGCGGCATGCGTCCGTCGACATTGGTTCTTATCCGTGGATGCGCGAAGGAACGTTCGGAACAGCCCTCGTCGCGCGCGGAACGGATGGGGATGCCGTCCAATCTGCTGCCGCCGAGCTAAAAACGCTAATGACATCAAAAGGAGCCGAAGGCGTTTCCTGAACCTCGTTAGTATAATACCAACGGCCTTATAAACTGACCCATCCTCGTCATCCCCGCGCAGGCGGGGATCCAGTTTGAGAATCCGAAGAAATACAGGAAATGTCGGAAAGGCTTATTATCGCGGCAAAAACCAACCGGATTCCCTAAGTTCATAAACAAAGTACGACAGTTCAAACGCAAAAGGCCAGTTCATAAGGCCTAAATGCTTTGCTCGACGACGCCCTTCTTTTGGTCCTTTTTATCCTGATCCTTCGGGAACAAATCCAGCGGCTTTGCTTCCTTTTCCATTCCATTCAGCGAGTTTGGGTTTTTAAACAGGGGATTCGGGCTGTTGGGGCCGAAGTTTTTATACACCAACGCAAGGCCAAGAAAAATCGCAAGCCAAAAAGCCATATTGCGCAAAATGCGCCCCCGGTTCATCGCAAAAATATTGGGCGCAAAGAAAAGAACCATAACCAACAGCAAAATGCCGCTGAGAACCATCGACGTATGGGACATGAAGCGAAACTCCGTCAAAGAAACGATATTTTACCATATTTTTTGTCTGAAGGGGACACAATAAGAACGCGAAAAAGACCCGAAGAAAAATCTTCCGATCTCTCAGGCGTTTTAATTATATTCATTCCAAATAACAATTATACCAAAAGCCCTATGACTGAACCCTTCGTCAAAAGGCCCCGTCATCCCCATCTCTCTCCGTCATCCCCATCTCTCTCCGTCATCCCCGCGAAGGCGGGGATCCAGTTGAAGTTTCCAAAACAAACGCCTTTCCGATGTTTCTTCGGACTCTCAAACAGGCATTCAGCGGAATGAGGGTTTTTTAGAATGAGTATATGCCCTCATAATTTTTTGCGATTTAAAAACGCCTTAAGCCGCTTCCAGCAACGCAAGGGCATACCATGTTGGCATTTCCTTGCCAGCGATATCGCAAATCATCTTGTGGGCGATTTCGGGCGTTGGCTTATCGCTGTTCATAACCGACCGCGCGGCGGGAGTGTCGGCAATTCGGTTCAGTTCCGGCATAAGGGCGGAAACGGAATCCTTAAGCCCTGCGCGACTGATCGCCTGCACCACAAACGCTTCTCCGGCGGAAAGGACAAGCCCATACCCGGCGACCTGCGACGAAAAAAGAACGTCAACCTCCGTCAAAGATTCCTTGTCAAGATGCCGGTTAAACCCTCCGGACAAGCGCGGTTGCGTAAAATCGTTGATTTTAAGCCCGTCGCGAATGCCGCGCATGGGGTTGACAATGCCGCAAGCGACGAGAGTCTGAAGAGTCTCGACAAGTTTCAAAGGCTCTTCGTTTTGACAAGAGGAGCAAGAAAGCAGATCCCCAATACCGATAGGCATAACCGACATCATGTCGAGCGCTTTGGCAAAAACCTGCGCGGAAAGGTCAATCACCTTTCCCTTGGCTGCAAAAGAAGCGGGAACCTTATCCCGTTCCATGGCAAGGCCATAGGCAAAAGAGCCAAAAAGAACGGCTGGATCCGAAGACATATTGCGCGGCGCCTTGACCCAGATATCCGAGCGAATTTTCCTGTCGAGGGTGAAATCCTTAATCGGTTCGTAAACGGGGCTGTTGCGACAAGAAACGATCAAGTCCTGAGCCTCGTGCGGAACGGCCAGTTCGACGTAATTCGATGCGATGGTCGCATCGCCCGCAAAAGCAAACCCCCGCCCGGACGCGGCAAGGATGGTATCGAACGTTGCAGATGCGCAAGGTTCGCCCTCGAAGGCCGCAAAAAATTCTTTCGGCGTCCTGTTTGCAATAGCTTTGTCCAAAAGGTCGGCTGTTTCGAGTTGTTTCGAAAAATACAAAGCCCCAAGCTTCTTAATATCCGTTAGAAAATCCTGCGCCTGCTCAGAATCCATCTGAGGAACAAGGCTTTGAATAAGGAATCTCAAAGGCCCATCTTCTTGCGCATACGCGCGATAAGAAATAGCCAATAACCCACCGGGATTAAGCCGAGCCTTGGCCAAATCAAAAAGGGCCATGCGTTCGGTTTCAGAAAGCGCCGCCGCGCTTTCGTCACAGCACAAAAAATCGAGCGGCGGGGGCAGGGCCGCATCGTCGGACTCGACGCGCGCTAACGTATCCGCAATCGAACCTGTCAGAAAGGCGACATTGGCGGTGTTTCGCGCAACTGCTCTTTCCTCTGCTGCCCGGCGCGCGCAATCATCCGGCACAAGGCCGAAAAAGCGGCCTTCCGGATTGCTTGCCGCAAGGCAAATGAGGCTATCGGGATTCGCGCAGGCCACATCGGCATAGGCAAAGCCATCCTTGCCCGACGTTGGCGTGTTCTCGCGTAAGGCGGCGACGTAACGAAGGGAAACAGGGCTGAATTCGGATTGAAAGCGCATGAACGTCCACGATGTAAGTTGTTGTGTATCGATGATGTATAAAGCGAATCAAAGGTAACTGACAATCGACATTTTAAGGATATTCCCGGTAACGGAATAAGAAGCCTGTAAAATCGTTTCCAGCGCCGTCATTTCAACGCTCGTTTGCGTGATATCGACGCCTTGAACATTGCTCAACGACGTCGTTAAATTGGTAATCGCCTTGTTCTGGGCTTCCTTTTCGTTTGACATAATATTAATGCTGTTCGCAAGCAAGGTGTGCATGTTTTGAATCTCCGTCAAGGCGGGGGCCAAAAGCGCAATCGCCTGATTCAGATTCGCGGTATATGTATCTTTGTCTGTCGAATTTCCTGCGGCCTGCAAATACCGCAATCCCGCGATCAGTTTTTGAATGGACGGATCGTTGCTTGTGACGCCGTAATCGACCGTGTAATTCGTATCTATCGTGGCTTTGTCCGTTACATAGGCCGTTTGATCCGTCGTGATGGCTTGCGCCGAATCGATCGTAAGGGCTGCGTCGAAATTCAGCTGGGCCGGATTTGACCCGTCGACAGAAACGGAAACCCCAGCGGCGATAAGCTTGGCGCAAATATCCGCCGCGACTTCCTCTGCCGTGCTGTCGGTCGAGTCGATCGACACGGTATAAACAGTTCCGTCAATATCGAAAGAAGCCGTCTGGCTTCCTGTCAAGCCGTTGGCTGCCCCGGTCACCGTCACGCTCTGTTCCGACGTCGAAAGGGATATCGTCGATCTTATGTCGTAAGAAGGAACGGTTAACCCGTCCGTCTCAATCGTCGTCGAAAGCGTCGATTCGGGAAGTTGCGAAAGATCTTGAACAGGCGTTGTCGAAAAGCGCGTGCCGGAAAAAAGATAGCGCCCATTGACAAGCTGATTAAGATCCGCCGTCACCGATTTCAAATAGGACGTCGCTAAAACAGAAACGCTTCGCGCTGAGTCCTCGCTGTAAGCGCCGTTTTTCCCAATAAGATCCTGCGCGCTAGACACAAGGTCTTCCAGATCTGTCAGCGTCGCGTCGTAAAAAGACAAGTTATTGCTCGCCGTCGAAATGACCTTCAAATAGGCCTGCTTTTCCGAAGCGGCCGACTGGATGCTGATAATGTTCCGCGCGTCGCTCGGATCGTAATCGGTCAGATCGGAGTTTTTTTCGTGGCTTGACAACTGCAAAGCCAGCTTCGAGATATCCGTCTGCTGCTTCACAAGCTGCGACGAAAGAGAATAAACGATGCTAAGATTGCTGATCGTTCCCGTGCTCATTAGCTCACCATGCTTTCTAAAGTTTTCATCATTTCTTGAATGGTCGAGATGACATGCGCGACGGCGGCGTAACTATTTTCCCAGCTTGTCAAGGCGACAAGCTCCGCGTCGGTATTGACCCCTGTTGCGCTTGAAAGGGCGTTTTGATAGTAGGCCTGTTGGGTTGTCGCCGTCGCGCTTTGTCCCTTAATGGAATTGGCGGACTGCTGGAATGAAGAAAGGATCGAGGTCACAATGTTGCTGCAGGTTTGTTGCCTGACCGTCAGTCCGTCGGCTTGAAACGTGCTTGTCGTTGTGTACGTCCAAGTGCCGCTGGCCGGGTCGGCAGGATTGCTGTTCGTCCCTGCAATGGCCACGTTGGTCGCCGTAAAAAAATTACCGATATCCGTTGCGACGTCCGACGGCACCGAGGTGGTTCTATTGACCAGATCGGAATTGACCGCGAACGTCGACAAATCCGGAAGCCCTGTTTCCTGATCGATTGTGGCCGTAAAGAATCCGCTTGGATCGCTTGCGTTATAGATGTCGGCAAAGCTATTGCCGCTTGATGTCGTCGCAACGAACATATTCGCAAGGTTCTGCAATTGCGAGGTCAGCTTTGAAAGAACGCCGGTTCCCGCAGCGTTTGTCGGTTCGGCCAGAAAGTCGGTTTGCGCCTGAAGAGTTCCGCCGGTCAAAGACCCCGTTACATCCGACCCTGCAGAATTAAGAACCCTGTCTCCGTCTGCGTTAACGCTAAACGACAGCGCCTCGCCGTCAAGAAGCGCGACGCCGCTAGATGTATAAAGGGCGATCTGCCCGTTGGCGCGATTAAGCACATTGACGTTCGTATACTGCGCGATCTTGTTAATCGCCAAATCGCGCGCGTCTTCAAGGTTTGTGGTGGACTGGTGGCTGGAAAGCGCGGCTGTAATTTGCACGTTCAGCGTCTGCACGGTTTGAATCGCATCGTTCAAGGAAAGGACCGATGTTTCAAGCTCGGCTTTGACGTTGTCTTCAAGCGCCGCCGCTTGCGCGGAAGTCGAAGATATCTCGCTGGCAAGATTTTGACCCGTGGAAACGACGTACTGTTGCAATGTCGGATCGCTTGGATTGCCCGCATATTGCGTCCACGAGGATTGAAACTCGCTCAAGGCTGACGAAAGAGCAGGGGGGGAGCTGCTTGAATCGAGAAGGGCCTGAAGCTGCGTCATGTAATCGTTCTGCGTGCTTAAATAGCACGCGTTTGACGTAGCGCTGTTCAGCGTTGCGGTCAAAGCCGTGTCTGTGGCTCGGCTGTATCTGGAAATTTGAACGCCGCCCGATCCCGTGCCGGTATAAACGGTCGAAAGATCGACGCTCTTTGAAGTATAGCCTTTGGTCTGCGCGTTCGAAATATTCCCAGCAATAATTTGCGCGGCTGTCGTGCTGACCTGCAGCCCCGAAAGAGCGACCGAAAGAGCGCCGGTTAATGACATGCCCTACTCCTTTTTTCGCCGCAAGACCGCCCAAAAAGAGCGGCGCATGCGCGCGCGACGCAATTATTGAACCGTCTGAATGATTGTATTCAACATGCCGTTGACCGTCGAAACGACCTTGGCGTTAGCCGAATACACCTGCTGCGACTGGATCATTTTCGTGAATTCGCCCGCGATATCGACGTCGGAGGATTCAAGAGAGCTGCTCGTAATGCTGCCGGACCCGTTTGTGTTGGCCAAATGCAAATTAGCGGAACCGGACGCAAGGGTCGCCGTATAAACGCCGCCCGAGTTGCGTTGCAGATTGTTCGGAGAATTAAAGGTCGCAATCGGGATCTGATAGATTTTACGCGTGCTGCCGTTTGTATAGTTAATCGAAACGACGCCGTCGGAATCGATCCCGATGCTGCTATAAGAACCTTCGCCAAGGCCGTCCTGCGAAATCGACGACACCGAAACGGTCGAACTCGCGTTAGCATATTGCGTAATGCCCGTTGCGCGGTTCAGTTCGCCGAAATCGAGATCGACCAATTGCGAACCCGTGCCGGGGAAAGTCAAATTCAAGCCGATGCCAGCCTGACCCGAGGTTGTCTCGGCCGAGGCGACGGAATACCCGGCGGTGGCGGAAGTGCTGATGGAAACTGTGCCGAAAGTGCTGCTGTCATCGATCGTGAGCGCGCCAGATGAATACGTCGCCGTGACGCCATAAGTTTGAAGCAGCGCAAGCATGTTTGCGCCAACGGTGTCAGGCGTGTCTCCGGGCGAAGTCGTATATGTAAGCGTTTGCAAGTCCCCCGCATACGACCCCACGGCGGGGGTGACCTCGAACGAAATGGTTTGAGGCAACTGCGCAGACGTTGAAACGTTTGAGATGTCTATCTCCGCAGTGGGATTTCCTGAGTTAGCCTCGACCACTAAGGTGCCGTCAGACAATGGCGTAACGCTTTGAACTGTGCCCGAAGGCGAAGAGCTGTTGAAAACGACAAGAGCTTGCGTGTTGTATGTAACGCCCGTTCCGCTTCCGTCTTCCACGGAAACGCTGGCGATCCACCGATTAACGTCGACCTTTTCCCAGCTGATGGCGGCCTGATGCGTGCTTCCCTGAGCGTCGTAAACATTGACGGTAGATGTTGAGGACGCATAACCGACCGTCGCGCTCGACGGCAAGTTGGCGACATAAGTTATTTTTGTCGAGGCCTCCGGGTTGTCCAGCAAGGAAGATATTTGGATCGGGGAAACCGAGGACGTATCCGCAATGCCGTTCGTAATCGTGTACCCTTCCAGATAATACCCGCTGCCGTTGACCATGTATCCGTCTTTGTTCAGCGTAAAGTCGCCCACGCGCGTATAGAAGGCGCTTCCGGTAAATTCGGTCGTTCCCGAAGCGCTTTGAGACGCGCTCGTAACGGTGAAAAAGCCTTGGCCGGAGATAGCAAGGTTCGTAATCGTCGCAGTGGACGAAATATTTCCTTGCACATCGTTCTGATACCGAGGCGTTGCTGTAACGCCGCCGGGGCTATTGTTTGTCGCGCTTGACGCCGTCACAAGTGCGGAAAAGCTTGTGCCGATGCTTTTATATCCCGTCGTTTCGGCGTTTGCCAAATCGTCTGAAATGTTTCCGATGGATTGCGACTGCGCGTTGAGGCCCGAAACCGCGACGCCCATGGCTGCGAAGAGAGAAGACATTGTATAGCTCCATCCGTTAAATTTGCTCGACGAGCAGGAAAAGATTTCGGATAGAGTTCAGCAAGCATCATGCCAAAGGGATTCTATATATGATTCTATTGAAACAATCGTTTTTCCGGTCAAGAAGCCGGTTGGAGCTTTCTGCCTCGAACAACCAATACAGGAAAGTTTTTCATGTCAAAAAGGAAAGGTTCTGCCTAGCGGTGTTTGCCCCGATGAGGAGGGGAAACAAAATAATCAGTCATCCCCGCACACCCCCGCCCGTCATCCCCGCATTTTCTCCGTCATCCCCGCGCAGGCGGGGATCCAGTTGGAATCTCATCAAAAACTAAAGCTTCCAAAAGCCTCTTTCCAGACATCAACCGCTTTTTCGCTTATTCCTCTTCTTCCGGCAAAGCCATAAGCTCGTCAGCCGACATCATCTTGTCGGTCGTCTTCGCCTTCGAGATGATGTAGTCGATCACCTTTTCCTCAAGGATCGGCGCGCGAATGCGCTCAATCGCGCCGCGGGTCTTCGTGAAATACTCGTAAACGGCCTTTTCCTGTCCCGGATAGCGGCGAACTTCCGCCACAAGTCCGGCGCGCAATTCGTCGCTTGAAACCTCGATCTTATTCTGGGCGGCGATTTCGGCCAGCAGAAGCCCCAAGCGAATCCGGCGTTCTGCAATGCGGCGGAAATCCGCGCGCAGCTCATCGTCGGTCTTGTTCTTGTCTTCCTCGGAAAGATCGTTGTTGGCCTTGGCGTCTTCAACCTGTTTCCAGATGCCGTCGAATTCCGCATCAACAAGGCTCTTCGGAACGTCGAACGAATAAGCGTCTGCCAGCTTGTCCATCAGTGAGCGCTTCATGACTGCGCGCGAGACTTGCTTGTAATTCGCGCCGATATCGTCAGAGATGCGCTCGCGCAACTTATCGATGCTGGGCAGCCCCAGTTCCTTGGCCAGCTCGTCATTGAACTCAACAGGCTTATGTTCGCGCAAGCCCTTGACCTCGACTTCGAACACGGCCTTCTTCCCAGCCAATTCGGCCGCGTTGTAATCCTCGGGAAATGTAACCTTGATCTTCTTCTTGTCGCCGATCTTGCAGCCGACCAGTTGGTCTTCGAACGTGTCGATAAAAGACTTAGATCCCAGTTCCAAAGGATGAGCGTCGCCCTTCATGCCCGGACGTTTTTCGCCATCGACGCTGCCGTCGAAATTGATCACAACGACATCGCCTGTCTTGGCGGGGCGCGGTTCCGCGACATCGACAGGCGCGCGCATTCTTTTAGCGATCCTGACAATGGCCTCGTCGACCTTCGCGGCATCGACCTCGGCGGTGGGGCGCTCAAGCTCGATTCCCGAAAAATCGCCGATCTTAACTTCAGGCAGGACTTCGATCGTCATCTTGAACTCGGCGTCCTTGGCTTCGTCGGCGGAAACCCACTCGATCCGAGGCTGAGTGGCAGGGCGCAGCTTGTCCTTGGAAACCGTCTTTTCGACTGTATCCATAACGATTTTCTCCAAGGCTTCTGCGCGCGCTTCTTGTCCAAAGCGTTTTTTTAGGATCGGCATGGGAACCTTGCCGGGGCGGAAGCCTTGCATCTTGACCGTCTTGCCTATCTCGGCAAGGCGGGTATCGCATTGCGCGTCGACCGTTTTTTTCGCAACGGTGACGGAGAATTCGTGCGTTAATCCTTCTTGTTTCAGAACCTTAACTTCAGCCATGATCTCTTTTCCTTAAGCCAGTTATCTAAATAAAACCCGCAGGAACGGCAGCTTCAACGAAGCGGGACCGGTCCCGGTTGCGCCAGGCCACAGCCCGAAGGGCGAAGTCTGGTGCGGGCGAAGGGACTCGAACCCCCACGACTTTTGGTCACTGGGACCTAAACCCAGCGCGTCTACCAATTCCGCCACGCCCGCCATGCGGCTTAGCAAAGCCCACGGCAATTTCGTCAGTGTTTGCCCCATTTTCCGCCAAAAAGATACATGAAAGTGCACCCTCAAAGCGGGCGCGCAGGGTACTCCAGCAGGGTTAAAAAGCAAGATTCAAAATAATTTAAGGACGTTTTCCTAAACGGACCACTCAAATTCCTTTAATAGCAGGGTCTTTAGCCTGCAATAAGGTGTCATATATTCTTCGGAAATAGCCCTGTTCTTAGCCATAGCCTCAAGGCGGCTCCAATAATCGTTAGGCGTTAACGCAGCGAGCTTTTTTTGAACATCCTCGAGATTTCGAACGAAAATGATGCCCCGGGGGTCAAAAATATCGAGAACGGACTCCGTTCCAAAGTAGATCGGCACTGTATAAGTGCGGAAGCAATCGACAAGTTTTTCCGTAAAATAGTGGTCATGAACGCTGTTTTCGATGGCGACATGAAACATGCTTTCAAACAAAGGCAGCTTGCTTTCACCCAGTTGGTACACTGAATAGCGGCCGTTGGACATATGATCCTGAATAAGACCCTTTTCCTCGTCCGAGAACGAAACGCGTCGCGACGACATGAAAACGCGAAAAGGGAGGGGCGATGAAACAAACTTCGCCGCAATATCGCGGCGCAACTGATAGCCTTCGAACACGGATGTGCCAAGCCCGGTTGAAAGAACAAAGCTGGTCGTCGATGTTTTTACAGGAGGAATCTGGTTGCAGGAAGCCTCGCCATAATCAAGAAGCCTGACGTTCGGCAAATGTGCGAGCTTGCGTTCATAAGTAACGATCAAATCGAACTGCATGTAATTTTGCTCGATCCATTCGTCGGAGGCCATGCTTTGCTTTGGCTCCGTAAAAGCGACAAGAACCTTTTTCGCGCCGGGAATCGTCGATGTACGAGGATGAAAAGGATGAAGTTCGCACGGAAACGGAAGTTCCATATCCATGAAGGTAGCGCCGAAGGTTTCTGCTTTCATCAGGCAATCTCGCAAAATGGGTCGAAAGAAAAAGCATATTATAACAAAGCGATTATAAACGCCGTTATGGCAGGACACAACCTGAATAGCCGGAAAACTTTTCCGATAAGAATTGCCCAAATAAATGAGGTGGACGTTGCCCCCCGTCCTTTGTAAGAATGCCCGCCGAGTCAGCAGAGGAGAAAACCATGCCGCCCGCCAAAAAGAGCGCCGCCCATAATCCCCCCCAAAAAATCACGGCGACGGACAAAGAAGATTCCCCCATGTCCCAAACATCGAAACCTCGGGCTCTTTTCGTCCGTGGCAAGCGCAGCGAAAATTACATCGATTGGTTTCATAGCCTCGAAGACGAAGTCGTCGGCGTGTTGTCTCACGATCTCGATTTGACCGTTATCGAAGACGATTTCGATTTAAACGAGGTCTGTGACAAGCACACTCCGGATTTCATCGTCGTCGATTGCCCGGGTGGTTATCGCCCCGAGCCTTTGAAGATTGGCAACGCGCGCGCTCGGCCCGATATCCCCCGCATCGGGTTCATGAACAACCAAGACCCGCAGGAAGGCTCGCGTGTTCTCTTCTTGCGCATGATGGAGGAATGCGGGATCGACCGCTTTTTCTCGATGACCGCAGCGTCGTACATGCGGCAATCGCCCGAACTCGAAGGGATGGTGTTTTCCGCTCCCCGTTACTTCGACGAAACCGTGTACAAGGATTACGGGCTGGAAAAGGACCTTCCCGTCAGCGTATTCAGCTGGGGCGTAGCGCCGGAATTTTATCCGTGGCGAAGCGCCCTTATGCGCGACGTCTATAATTATTTTCCGACGTTTATCTATCCCCATCCGGGATACAGCGCAAAAACGGAAGCCTACCGGTTCCCCGTTTCGGGCGCAGCTTACGCCAAATACCTCAACCGCAGCCGCTTCTCTCTTGCCGACACGACCCGCCTCGATTATGCGGTTTTCAAGCATCTTGAAATTCCGGCATCCGGCTCAATTCTCGTTTCGCCCCCCACGTCCGACGTATTTCGTTACGGGTTCAGCGATCTTGAGAATTGCATTCTAGGAAGCGGCGTCGAGCTGTTCGAAAAAATGGCCCACGTCGCCAGCGATCCGGAGCTGTACGATAAGATTTGCAAAAGCGGACACGATCTCGTTCACAGCCGTTATTCCCACCGGCACTGGCATTATATCCGCGATTGGTACGATAGCACTCGGTCGCTCCGGCCCGGAGAAGCGGTCCAGCAACAGGGATTCTTCGGCCCGTTCGTCGCGGTTCCTTCGCAAGAGAACCTTCCCGCCATCGCGTGCGCGCAGCCTTTGCCCGACAGCGAATACAGCTTAACCATGAAGGCGGCGTGGCAACGGATTTTGGCAGGGGTAGAGTTTGACGAGGCCGAATCCGCGCTATGCGGCATGACAACATGGCTTGCGCATCTTGCGGAGCCATGGATGCTTATGGGGATTTTAGCGTTGCTTCGCGGCCAACTGGCCCGCGCAAAGGAATTTTTCCTGCGCCCTTATCAAATAAGGGTCGCGCGGGGCAAAGGTTTTACATATCTTGACCCCGAAGAAATCGTGTGGCTGTCTTTCACCGGCGTGCTGATGTGCGACGGCGGCCTCGTGCAGCAGATGCGCGCGGAAGGTTCAAATATCCAATACCTTGGATTGCGCCGGATCGAATGGATGTATCAAAAACAAATGCATCCCGAAACCCCGATGTCGCAGGACGTCGCGACGCGTAAACCGGGCGATAGGATCACGACGCATTGGACAGGTCAGCTCGATATCAACACGTGGATCTCTCTCGTAAATCGTATCATGGAAGCCAACAAGTAACGGTATGTAATTCTGCAATGACCATTGACGCCAAGCTAAAAGAAGCCGTTCAAGCCCATCGCGAGGGCAGGATCGAGGATGCGGAAAGACTGTACAGGGATATTCTCAACGGGAATCCCCAAGAGCCGTTTTCCCTGCACTATCTCGGCGTTATCCTCCACCGTCGGGGCGATTATGCCGTGGCGGCCGATTTAATCCGCCGGTCGCTGTCGATTGCGCCCGTTCCGGAAGCGATGAACAATCTGGGGCTTGTTTTGGGCGCCATGGATCAGTTCGAGGAGGCCGAGGGCCTTTTTCGCCGCGCGCTGGCGCTGGCGCCGGGCAATGCCGAAACTCATAACAATCTTGGCAATGCGCTAACATGTCTGAACAAGAATGACGAGGCTGCCAGCGAAATTCTCGAAGCGATCCGCCTCAAACCCGATTTTGTTCTTGCCCATTATAATCTTGGCGTTGCTCTGACGCGTCAGGGAAAAATCGCCGACGCCCTTGAGGCGTTTAAGAAATCGGCCGCCCTGATGCCGAATTTCGCCGAAGCCTATTGCAGCATGGGCCTGAATTACATGGCGCTGGGAAAGCGCGAGGAGGCGATAGAGGCCTACCGTAAAGCTATCGACATTAAGCCGGACTTTTATGAAGCCTATAATAATCTGGGACAGCCGCTATGCGAATTGCGGCGATTGGACGAGGCTGTCGAGGCCTATAAGAAAGCCGTATCTTTAAAACCGGATTATATCGGGGCGACTGGAAATCTGGCCACCGTTCTGCGCAAACAGGGACTGCTTGCGGAAGCTCTGCGCGCCTACGAAGAAGGCTTTGCCCGCGCGCCCAAAGACGAAAAGGCGGAAATTGAAATTATCAATCTTCGCCGTCAAATCTGCGAATGGAAGAACTACGAAGCCGACCGAAAAAGGCTGGTCGAGCTTCGGGACCAAGTCGAGCCGTTTATATTCCTGAACTTTTCCTCATCTCCTGCCGAGCAACAGGCCTGCACCCAAAAATGGGTTTCGAGAATGCAGGTTGTGCCCGAATTCAGCCACACGCGGCCTCGGCAGCCCGGACGGATACGGGTCGGTTATCTTTCGTCCGATTTCCGAAGCCATGCGACGGCTTTTCTGATGGCCGAGTTGTTCGAACGCCATGATCGCTCGAAATTTGAAACATTCGCCTACTCTTTCGGTTTCGACGACGGAAGCGACATGAGGCAAAGGCTCATCAAAGGCTTTGATCGGTTCGCGGACGTATTTCCCCTGACCAATCAGGAAATTGCGCAGCGGATATACGACGACCAAATCGATATCCTTATCGACCTAAAAGGATTTACCGGAGACTCGCGCACGGGCGTTATGGCGTTTCGCCCTGCGCCCATACAGGTTGCGCATGTAGGCTATCCCGGAACAATGGGCGCGAAATTTATCGATTATATGATTGCCGATCCATTCGTCGCGCCCGCCGAGCATCAGCGGTTTTTCGATGAAAAGATCGTCCATCTTCCGTATTCCTACCAGCCGAACGACTCAAAACGCGAAATTTCCAGCCGCACGATCACAAAAAGCGAATGCAGGCTACCCGAAAACGGCTTTGTCTTTTGCAGCTTTAACGGCTCCTATAAAATCACCCCGGATATTTTCGGTGTCTGGATGCGGCTTCTCAAAGCGGTTCCGGGAAGCGTCTTGTGGCTTCTTTCGACGGCCTCGGCAACCGAGAGCAACTTGCGGCGCGAAGCAGCGGCGCGCGGAGTCGAGCCCGAACGGCTCATTTTTGCCGAAGGTCTTACGCTTCCTTTTCATTTGGCAAGACACAGGCTGGCCGATCTTTTTCTCGATACGTTGCCAATTTGCGCCCATACGACTGCAAGCGACGCGTTATGGGCGGGCCTTCCTGTGCTCACCTGTGTGGGCGGGGCGTTTGTCGGCCGTGTGGCAGGAAGTTTGCTAAATACAATGGGTCTCCCCGAGCTTATCTCTTATTCGCTTGCGGAATATGAAATGAAAGCGATGGAACTCGCGCACAACCCACGGAAGTTGCTGGATATAAAAACAAAATTAGACAACAGGCGTTTGCTGAGTCCGCTTTTCGATATCGTCCGATACACGCGGGATCTCGAGGATGCATATATATACATGTATGATCTGAGAACTTCAGGGCAGGCGCCTCGATCAAGATTTATGGCGAACGAGAAATCGCAATTATGACTCGTTTCGTTTTCAAAATCTTTTCGAAATCGCAACGACATATTTGTAGAGTCATGTTCTCTATATCTTGACGTGATGGTTAACCATCCGTTAGAATGCGAACGGCAGAATCGTAGTGCTTGTGCGCGTAATGTCTGCTTGGCGGTTAGGATGACGGCCATTTGCTCTAACCATCAGGTAGAAGACCATGTCAACATCCGTCGTCGGCACTGGCTATGGTGCCCTAAGTCTGCAAGCGTTCGCAAGTCTGTCGACAACGATCATTGCCAATTTGTCGACGCATAACATCGCGACCCTGACCACTGCGCAAATCAATGCGCTAACGACAACGCAAATCGAATGGTTGTCCTCGTCGAGCGTCCGCGCGCTCAGCACGGTCCAAGTCGCCGCGCTATCGACGGTTGCGCTCCCTTATCTTCTTACGACCCAGATGGTTTTCAGCGGCGCCCAGCTGTCTGTCTTGAGCCAAGATCAAATCGTGGCCATCACGACCACGGACATGGACGTTCTCACTTCCGTTCAATTAAGCGGACTGACAACGCAGGAAATTGCGTGGCTTGGTACGGTCGAACTTGATTTTGATCTTCTATCGACATCGCAAGTGTCCGGCTTCACGAGCGTTCAGATTGGCGCGCTGAGCACGGCGCAGCTTGACGCATTGGGGACGACGAACCTTGCGGCGCTGAGCGTGACGCAGGTGCGCGGTTTGACGACGACGCAAGTAAACGAGTTGTCGACAACGCAAATCGGCGCGATGACGGCAGCGCAGCTTGGCGCGTTTAGCACGCGGCAATTAGCGGCGATGTCGACAACAAACCTCGGCGCATTGACGACAGCGCAGGTTGCCAGCTTGACGGCTGCGGGTATCGGCGCGTTGGGATCGACAGGCTTGGCGGCATTAGGGACGACGAACCTTGCGGCGCTGAGCGTGACGCAGGTGCGCGGTTTGACGACGACGCAAGTAAACCAGATGAGCACGACGCAGCTGGGCGCATTGGGGACGACCGCCCTGCAAAGCCTGAGCGTGCAACAGTTTGGGGCGATGTCGACAACGAACCTGAGCAACCTGAGCACGACGCAGTTCAGCGCGCTGACGGCAGCGCAGCTAGGATCTCTGACCTCGACGCAGTTTGGCCAGTTGAGCACGACAAACCTCGACGCGTTGACGGCGACGCAAGTCGCGCGTGTGACGGCAGCAGCGATAGGCGGATTGAGCACGACGCAGCTGAATGCGCTAGGGACGACGAACTTGGCGGCCTTGACGGTAACGCAAGTTAAGGGCCTGACGACGACGCAAATGAACGAGTTGTCGACGGCGCAGATAGGCGTGATGACGGCGGCGCAGTTAGGCGCGCTGACGACGACGCAGTTTGCGGCGATGTCGACGACGAACTTGGCGGAACTGACGACGGCGCAAGTTGCAAGATTAACGATGTACGAAGTCGGAAGCCTGAGCACGACGCAACTAAGCGCGCTAGGGACAGAGAACCTTGCGGCGCTGAGCGTGGCGCAGGTGCGCGGTTTGACGACGACGCAAGTAAGCGAGCTATCGACGACGCAAATAAGCGTCATGACGGCGGCGCAGCTTGGCGCGATGAATACGCGGCAATTAGCGGCAATGACGACAACGAACCTCGGCGCGTTGACCACAGCGCAGCTGACAAACGTGACGGCTGCGGGCATCGGGGCATTGGGATCGACAGGCTTGGAAGCGCTAGGGACGACGAGCCTAGCGGCGCTGAGCGTGGCGCAAGTCCGAGGTCTGACGACGGCGCAGATAGGCGCATTGAGCACGACAGAGCTGAGCGCTTTAGGCACGACGAACTTGGCGGCCTTTAATTCGCTACAGGTGCGCGGCCTGAACACGACGCAGATCAGCGAGCTGAGCACGACGCAACTAAGCGTGATGACGCGAGCGCAGATAGGCGCGATGACGACGACGCAATTTGTGGCGATGACGACGACGAACCTAGGGGCTTTGTCGACAGCGCAAGTTGCAGGAATAACCCTGAGCGGGCTCGGCAGCCTGAGCACGACGCAGCTAAGTGGGCTAGGCACGACGAACCTTGCGGCGCTAAGCGTGGCGCAGGTGCGCGGTCTGACGACGACGCAAGTAAACGAACTGTCGACAACGCAAATAAGCGTGATGACGGCGACGCAACTGGGCGGGTTGAACACGCGGCAATTGGCGGCGATGACGACGACGAACCTCGGCGCGTTGACGACAGCGCAGCTGGTCAGCGTGACGGCAGCGGGTATTGGCGCGTTGGGCGTAGACGGTCTGGCGGCATTAGGGACGACGAGTCTTGCGGCGTTGAGCGTGGCGCAGATTCGGGGTCTGACGACGACGCAAGTAAACCAGATGAGCACGACGCAGCTGGACTCGTTGGGAACGACAGTTCTGCAAAGCCTGAGCGTGCAACAGTTTGGGGCGATGTCGACAACGAACCTGAGCGACCTAAGCACGACGCAAGTTGGCGTGTTGACGGCAGCGCAGCTAGGATCTCTGACCTCGACGCAGTTTGGCCAGTTGAGCAC
>CAYVBP010000005.1:41279-45438 GCA_964449155.1 uncultured Rhodospirillaceae bacterium
CGGCGATGTCGACGACGAACTTGGCGGAACTGACGACGGCGCAAGTTGCAAGATTAACGGTGTACGAAGTCGGAAGCCTGAGCACGACGCAACTGAGCGCGCTAGGGACAGAGAATCTGGCGGCGCTAAGCGTGGCGCAGGTTCGCGGTTTGACGACGACGCAAGTAAACGAGTTGTCGACGACGCAAATCGGAGTGGTAACGGCGGCGCAACTGGCGGGGCTAAGCACGCAGCAATTTGCGGCGATGTCGACGACGAACCTCGGCGCGCTAACAACGGCGCAGATATTGAGCGTGACGGCATCGAGCATCGGCGCATTGGGAACGATAGGGATCGGCGCGTTGAGCACGACGAATCTTGCGGTTTTGACATCGACGCAGATCCGTGGCCTGACAACGGCGCAGATTGGCGCACTAAGCACGACAAATCTGGAAGCGTTGGGGACAGACGGCTTGGCGGCCTTTAGTACGCTGCAGGTGCGTGGCCTGACCACGACGCAAATCGACGAGCTGTCGACGACGCAGATAGGCGTGATGACGGCGGCGCAGTTTGGTGCGCTGACGACAACGCAATTCGTGGCGATGTCGACGACGAACCTTGGGGCTCTGTCGACGGCTCAAGTGACAGGATTGTCATCGAACGGGCTCGGGAGCCTGAGCACGACGCAGTTAAGCTTCCTTGGGACGACAAACCTTGCGGTGCTAAGCGCAGGACAGGTGATAGGTCTGACGACGACGCAAGTGAACGAGTTGTCGACGACGCAGATAGGCGTCATGACGGCGGCCCAGCTTGGCGCGATGAGCACGCAGCAATTTGCGGCGATGTCGACGACGAACCTTGGGGCGCTATCGACGGCGCAACTGACGAACCTGACGGCTGCCGAGATTGGCGCGTTGGGAGGCACGGGCTTGGCGGCCTTGGGGACGACGAACCTTGCGGTGCTAAGCGTCGCACAGGTGGGCGGTCTGACGACGACACAAGTGAACCAGTTGAGCACGACCAACCTCGCGGCTTTAGGCACGACGCTTCTGCAAAACCTGAGCACGCAACAAGTCGCTGCGATGAGTACGACGCAAGTGAACGAGCTGTCGACAACGCAAGTCGGTGTTTTGACCGCAGCCCAGCTTGGCGCATTGGCCTCAATGGTGTTTGCCCAATTGACGACGACGAATCTTGCAGCTCTACAGACGTCGCAAGTGACAAGCCTAACGTCGGCAGAGATAACTTCGCTAAGTACGACGCAATTTGTATCGCTTGGCACGACGAACTTTGAGGCATTGGGAACAGCGCAGATCCGAGGCATGACTTCCGACCAAGTTGTCATGCTTGGCACGTCTTCGATGCAGTATCTCTCGTCGAGCGAAGTCGGCGTGTTGACAACGGCGGCTCTTGTCGGCCTGTCGACAACGCAAATCGGCTGTCTGTCGACGATACAGATTACGGGTTTGACGACAGTACAAATTCCTTCGTTGACAACGACGCAGATCAACGGGTTGTCGACGACGCAGATTTTGGCGATGTCGACGACGCAGGCGCTCTCGTTTAGCACGACGCAGATATACAATCTTTCGTCTGTGGACACGCAGAATGCATGGGCGACTGCCTCAAACAGTAATTTGTAATCTGACCGGTCAAGTGTTCGATCAAAGACGCAAAAACCCCGCGCGGATTTCTTCCGGCGGGGGGCGGCGGTGTTTCGATAGGTGGATCAATCATGTGACGGGAATCGAACTCACGTGACCAGCCCGGAAGAATTACGTGCATGTCTGAGTGGCATTGTTGATAACGTATTGAAAATATAGAGTTATTTCTCTGCCCTTCCGTAGCGACAACAAATCACAGATAAATAATAACTTACATATCAAATAGAATGTTTGTAAAAACTAAGGTATAATTTACCTTCCGATGCCATAATGGCAAAAAAAAGGAAGAGGTAAATCATAAATGACCAGTGCTCTCCGTGCAGCCAAGGTGTCCTTTAAGGATCAAATCGCTGGCCGACTTGAAGAAACGGTCGCCGGAGGGACGCGCTTTATATACCACGAAACATGTTCCCAGACCATTGCCTGTTGTCTGCCTGTATCGCGGCGCGAACATGAGTGGGGCGTAGGGCTTCATCCGTTCTTTCAGAATCTCGGAACCGAAGGGTGGTTGCGTGAGCGTCAGGCGCGGATCGCGCATATTTCCGAAGAAGACGATCTTGGGTTGCTGCTGCGCTATGGCAATGACTGCATCGGTGCCGTCAGCGTATTGCCGGAGAAGGCTGTACCGTCTGATGTCGCGCCCAGTGCCGAGCCTGCAACTAATCCCGGACGCACAATTTCCGGTGTGCAACGCAAGTTGCTGGTGGTTCAGGACGAATCCTCAAATACCTATCGCCCCGCTGGACCTGTCGGACCTGCGCCTTACATCGCCAAATTCAATTCAAGGGATTTACCAACGCTGGTGCGCAATGAGAACCTAAGTCTTCGCTGGGTGGCTGCCGTGCTCGGTGCGGACGAAGTTACGGAGTTCAGATTGGATAGCATTGTTGAGCTTGATGAACCGGCGCTTATCGTTACGCGGTTCGACCGGACGCCTAACGGCCAAAAATTGCGCGCTGAGGACTTCGCGCAAATTCTCTGTAAACCTCGCGGACAGAATTTTTCCGGCAAATACGATGCGAGTTATGAGGATGTGGCAAATGTCATCAAGTCCCATTCGGCGCGGCCTGAAATTGATCTCGCGCGCCTGTTCCGTCGTTTGGTTGTTTTTGCGCTGATCGGCAATGCCGATGCACACCTCAAGAATTTCACGTTGCTGGAAAAGCCGGAGGGGCTTCGCCTTTCGCCCATTTACGATGTCGTCAATGTTGGCATTTATCCAAGCTATGACCAAAATCTGGCGCTGGCGCTTGGCGATGACAAAATCGCGCTTGAGAAGGTAACGCGCTTATTACTTCTCGCCTTCGGCGGGCGGATCGGACTCTCGAAAGCTATTCTTTCTCGTGTTTTCTCCGAACTGAAAAAGAAAGTCCGTCAGGCGGATAAAATACTGGCAATTCCCCCCGGCGAAGCGCCGGACGGATTCGTTTCGCGGTTTGCTGATGTTGTGAGGAATGGATGTTCGAGAATTCTGGAGAAATAAGCCCGTTGAATTGGCCAACGCTGGTTGCCGAGGCAATTCGCCGTCGTAAGGCAGAAAAGTTGACGCAACGCGTACATGCGGCGCTCGCCAATGTCAGCGTGCCGACGATCATCGCCTTTGATCGCGGCGAGTTGACGCTGTCGCTTGCAAAGGCTTTCGCCATTCTGCGCGTAGTCGGACTCGTTGAAGAACCTTCCAAAGAAGAGGCGCAGGATGTTTTTGTTCGCGAAGCTTTCGCGCGTTGGCGTGAATTGACGTCAACCCTTCCTGACAATTCTCCGGGACGATTCCCCGCAGGTTGGTACAAAATCGACTATGCGATTGAGGGAGACATCAAGGACATAGAACTGCATAGATTTAAAGACGTGCTGCGACAGGCGGAAATTCGTCACACAGGTTGGCCCATGTTTTTATTGCCGAAGCGGCCTGAATATGAGGCCAAGGAAGTTGATGGCGTGATCGAGTGCTGGTTGCCCCCAAACGCAGATCGCCCCTACACATCGGATGCCGCTCATTGCGACTTTTGGCGCGTTGCACCGTCAGGCCGCGCATTTTTAATCCGAGGTTATCAGGAAGACGCGCAGGAGACAGTTCCTCCGGGAACGATTCTTGATGTGACCATGCCGATCTGGCGCATAGCCGAAGCCTTCCTTCATGCTGCTCAACTTGCCATGGTTATTGCATACAACCCAGAGGATGTAACGATCCGCCTGCGCACGCATTTTACCGGTCTTGCCGGGCGTGATCTGCGAGCATGGTCCTCGCCTGGCACCCCTTTCTACGGCGGAGGAAGATCGCGGAGCGACGAAGCAATTTTGGAAGGTAGCGCTACACTAGCAACCATTAATGCAAATTTCGTCGACTCTGTGTTGCCTCTTGTTTCCTCACTCTTCGAGCGCTTCGGTGTGATGGGAACAGCCGCAACGTTTGTCGAGGCAGAACTAGTCCGGATGCGTAGTAACTGCTTCGATTAAGAAAATGGAGCGGGTGATGGGAATCGAACCCACGTGACCAGCTTGGAAGGCTGGGGCTC